>NZ_JBGUAU010000088.1:0-520 GCF_041820985.1 Evansella sp. AB-rgal1 | reverse complement strand
GACGTAAATTAGCGATTGATATTACGTATGTAGAAGTAAAGAAGGGATCTCAGCGTTGGATGTATGTTTGTGCGATAAAAGATTTATATAACGGAGAGATTGTAGCGTACTCAATAGGTACAAGCCAGGAGACCAAATTAGTGTATAGAGCGTTAGATAAGCTCAAAAAGAAGGGGTTTGCGAAAGGAGCGATCCTACACAGCGATCAAGGCTCACAATTCACAAACCCAGGCTACATGAAGCGTTTAGAAGGACTGGAGCTAACTCAATCCATGTCTCGCAGAGGCAACTGCTGGGACAACGCTTCTATCGAGAACTTTTTCAGTCATATGAAGACGGAAATGTACTGCTTTAGCCAACCTAAAACAGTAATAGAAGTTCAAGAAGCTGTAGACTCATACATTACTTATTATAACAATAAACGAATACAAACGAAATTAAAAACAAGTCCTGTTAACTATCGATTACAAGCAGCTTAAATGTGCGGTTTTAAGAGTGTCTACTTGACAGGGGCATGAGC
>NZ_JBGUAU010000087.1:0-574 GCF_041820985.1 Evansella sp. AB-rgal1 | reverse complement strand
CTTACGATGATTGCGATTTTTTTCTACATTTATTATATATCTTAGTGAACAGCTATTCTCTAAAAACTATGACAAGCTCGGACTAAAAATTACTGTTATTATCAATCAAAAAATATTTCTCCCCCATACCTATAGGCGCCTGGAGCTAGGCACCTTTCAAAGTCTAAAAATTTTATACTTTCTTACCATTAAAAAAACCTTAGCTAAATAGTAATGGGTTTACTTCAGAGGTACAAACAAGCCATTCGCAAGCAAAATCACATGTGATTTCTTGTTGCTATATAAGTGTTCTATGGATAAAAATAAAGAAATCACAAAGTAATTCACAAACCTATTCACATAGGCGGAAATAAATATTTCCTTATTTTGATTTCGATCTGAATTTCCAAGTGAATTCTAATGTGAAAGGGAAGGACTTGGATATTTATATTAAAGCAAATGATAGGATATATAAAATTTTTCAAGCAATGTAATGAAAGAAATGAGGAGACATGCTCAATGGAATAAATAAACGGAGAATTTTCCCTTATTTAATAAATAGCACGGAAAATAGTATGAATAAACGGAGAAAATC
>NZ_JBGUAU010000086.1:0-584 GCF_041820985.1 Evansella sp. AB-rgal1 | reverse complement strand
TATTAAATAAATTGCGGGTGTGGCGGAATTGGCAGACGCGCTAGACTTAGGATCTAGTGTCTTATGACGTGGGGGTTCGACTCCCTTCACCCGCACCAATTTATATATACCTAGTCCGTTAATCGATAAATCTAAGCGGGAGTAGTTCAGTGGTAGAACACCACCTTGCCAAGGTGGGGGTCGCGAGTTCGAATCTCGTCTTCCGCTCCAAAATTAGTTTATCTATTAATTAGTCATGCCGGGGTGGTGGAATTGGCAGACACACAGGACTTAAAATCCTGCGGTAGGTGACTATCGTGCCGGTTCAAGTCCGGCCCTCGGCACCAAATATGCGCCCTTAGCTCAGCTGGATAGAGTGTTTGACTACGAATCAAAAGGTCGGGAGTTCGAATCTCTCAGGGCGCACCATTAATTTTATCTCGGGAAGTGGCTCAGCTTGGTAGAGCACCTGGTTTGGGACCAGGGGGTCGCAGGTTCAAATCCTGTCTTCCCGACCATTTATTGGGGCCTTAGCTCAGCTGGGAGAGCGCCTGCCTTGCACGCAGGAGGTCAGCGGTTCGATCCCGCTAGGCTCCACCAATATT
>NZ_JBGUAU010000085.1:0-585 GCF_041820985.1 Evansella sp. AB-rgal1 | reverse complement strand
TTTTTTGTTATATTTTAATTATTGTAACAGGGGAGGATGCAATATGGGGAAAAACAAATTTTCAGAAGAACAACAAAAACAACTAAGGTCCAATCCTTTCATTGAGAAAGTAAGTGAAACAAATATTTCTTACACAAAAGAATTTAAAGAACATTTTTATCAAGAATACCAATCTGGAAAAGGACCTTCAGCTATTCTGCGTGATATGGGAATTGATCCTACTCTTCTAGGTAAAAGGAGAAAGGACAGCCTAGTTCAAAGGGTTAAGGATTATGCAGAGCGAATAGATGGCTGTCTAGACCTGAGAGGTAAAAATTCTGGTCGTCCTTCCACTAAGGAATTATCAGAAGCCGACCGAATAAAGCAATTGGAACACCAAATTAGGTACTTAAAACAAGAGAATGAATTCCTAAAAAAAACAGAATTTCTAGACAGGCAGGCAGAATGGAAGGAAAACCAGAAGCATCGCCAGAAGAAAAATTCAGACACATCGAAGAAATGACATTGCGAGATAATAATGAGCTTAATATCTATTGGCTTTGTGAAGTGGCAGGTGTTTCTAGAAGTGGTTATTACAACTGGCTG
>NZ_JBGUAU010000084.1:0-666 GCF_041820985.1 Evansella sp. AB-rgal1 | reverse complement strand
GAGCTAGTTGTAATAGCCACTTCTAGAAACGCCTGCCATTTCACAAAGCCAATAGATATTAAGCTCATTATTATCTCGCAATGTCATTTCTTCGATGTGTCTGAATTTTTCTTCTGGCGTTGCTTCTGTTTTTCCTTCCATTCTGCCTGTCTGTCTAGAAATTCTGTTTTTTTTAGAAATTCATTCTCTTGTTTTAGGTACCTTATTTGATGTTCTAACCGTTTTATTCGGTCGGTATCAGATAATTCTTTAGTGGAAAGACGACCAGAACTTTTACCTCTCAGATCTTGATAGCCATCTAATCGCGCTGCATAATCCTTAATTCTTTGAACCAGACTGCTCTTTCTTCTTTGACCTAAAAAAGTCGGATCAATTCCCATATCACGCAGTATAGCTGATGGTCCTTTTCCAGTTTGGTATTCCTGATAAAAACGTTCTTTAAATTCTTTTGTGTAAGAAATAGTGGTTTCACTCACTTTCTCGATGAAAGGATTGGACCTTAGTTGTTTTTGTTGTTCTTCTGAAAATTTATTTTTCCCCATATTGCATCCTCCCCTGTTCCAATAATTAAAATATAACAAAAAAAAGACCCTGCAAAACAGAGTCAGTAAAAAAATCAAGAACAATACTCTTTTTTAAACTGTCTATTCTACAGGGTCCATTTTA
>NZ_JBGUAU010000083.1:0-681 GCF_041820985.1 Evansella sp. AB-rgal1 | reverse complement strand
AAGTCCGCAGAGAAACGCAGAGATAAAGATGAGGAGGATAAAAAGTATTTTGAATTAATATTGGAAGCATATCGTTTTCGCGGATACGACAAAGGCAGACGCGGCATATATATGCGCCTTTTGCATATGGGCATAAGGATGAACCAAAAGAAAATCAGTCGCCTAATGAAAAAATTCAATTTGTTTTGTCCAATCCGAAAGGCTAATCCATACAGAAGAATGGCTAAAGCATTAAAGACAGATGCCGTATCAGAAAATTTAGTAAATCGAGAATTTGAGAAGCATGGTGCCGGAAAAATTCTCCTTACAGATATAACATATCTTTATTACAATAATGGCTGTAAGGCATATCTCTCTGTCATAAAGGATGGCTACACGAAACAAGTGTTGGCATACGTTCCAAGTGAATCTCTTGAAGTCGATTTTGTATTAGAAACAATCAACATCCTACTAGAAACGCACGGTAACAGAATAGAGACTGATGCCATCATCCATTCTGATCAAGGATGTCACTATACAAGCATCTCTTTCCGGCAACTGTTAAAAGATAAGGAACTTAGGCAATCCATGTCTCGACGTGGTAACTGCTGGGACAATGCACCGCAGGAATCTTTTTTCGGGCATATGAAGGATGAAATCAATTTGAATAACTGCCGTTGTTTTGCGGAGCTTTGCCAGGAG
>NZ_JBGUAU010000082.1:0-704 GCF_041820985.1 Evansella sp. AB-rgal1 | reverse complement strand
GACATACATGCATTCTTTGTCATCAACCATGACTTCAAGTTGATTACGATCATGTTCTTTAGCGGTTGTAATCAAGGCCTTCTCAGGATATGACATTCCTTTTTCCATGAAAACTAGTCGCAAATGTAACTTTACACCAGCTTTTGTTTTACGAAACTTTGCCCAATTATGGTTGGTTAAATTTAATGGTATGGTACTTGAGTCAATGACCTTTAATGGCATGATAAGTTTCGTGTAATGTGTCTTGGCATGTATTTGTCCGACTAAATCAAGGAATAACCCTTGAAATAAATCTGGATTCATTCCATTTAATCGGCGCGAAAGCTGAGAAATACTGATGGAGTCAAGATCAATACCTTTTTGAAGTTGATCATCAAACAAACAATCACTTAGCGCATGGAGACTTTCTACCTCTTCTAGCTGTGCAAAAAGTAATAACTTCAAGAATGATTCCGTCGTAAGTTTTTTCGTATAAAGATCTAATTTCAATGTTTTCACTTGTTCTTCAAATAGTTGAAAATTTATTGGTGAAAACCATTGTCCAAATGAAGTTTTTCGTGTAATCTTATCCATGAGATTGGTCCTTTTTATTGGATTTGGACGGGATTACCACCTGACTTATCCATTATAAAGGACTTTTTCTTTGCACAAAATAACTTTATTGAACATTTTGAGTATTTTTAATAGTTAAACTAAATTAATGC
>NZ_JBGUAU010000081.1:0-771 GCF_041820985.1 Evansella sp. AB-rgal1 | reverse complement strand
TGGTTTCCATGCTTGAAAGTTTCTATTCAGTAAGTTCGGGATCGTACCATGTATCTGTGGCCTATGTTTAAAACGTTTTCTCCTAATCCTACACACTAAGCCATACTTCCTCATCAACCTTGCGATTCTCTTCTCATTTACGATAAGTTGATGGTCCTCTTCTAACTGCAATTTAATACGCTTTCTCCCAACCGCACCTCTATTATCCTTAAATATTTTCCTTACATAGGGAAGCAACGCTTCGTCCTTTCGATCCTGTTCATTACTTCCTTTCCGATTTACCCATTTATAGTACCCTGCACGGGATACCTCTGTAATAGCTACCAACTGTGTTATCGGATACTGTTTGGAATAAGCATGGATAAAAGCATACTGCTCCTGTTTATCACTCACCCCCTTTTCAGATCCAACAACTTTTTTAAGTACTCATTCTCCAATTTCAATTTCTCGTACTCTTCCTCTAAACTCTGTTCTTCCTTCTTCTTTTTCCCTGTACTACGTAACCCCCTCCCATCTTCTAACGCTCTATATCCTTCCTCTCTTGCCTTTTCAATCCAATCATATATTCTCCTACGATCTCTCACTTCAAACTGCTCCACTAAATCTGTAACGGAATGTCCTTCAAAATACATCTCTACTATTTGTTTCTTTACTTCGTATGGATAATTCTTCGTTGATTTCATATCTTCTCACCGCACCCTTTCTTCATAAAGTAGTCTTCTACCCTGTGTGCGGTTCTCTAAAACTGTCTACTATATGGGTACAATATCA
>NZ_JBGUAU010000080.1:0-866 GCF_041820985.1 Evansella sp. AB-rgal1 | reverse complement strand
TAGCCAAAGAAGTCCTTGGTTTTTGATTTATGTCCAACTCGAGCCTCTAGGTCAACAATAGAGCGAACGCCTTTTGATTCCAAAAACTTTGGATCCTTCAATATTTCCCTTGCAAGCTCCATTGTTTCTTTTGTTTTAGGGTTCTTCTCTATCTCAACGGATTCTTCAACCTTCTCCAGAGTTGCTTCTAAATAGGTTTTCATTGTTTCTTTGGCTTCTCGATGATTTTCAATTTCTTTATAGTTGGGAATAGTTACATCGACGTTATCAGGAACTTCTCCATTTTCCTCTTTTAAATGGCGAAAAAGCTTTTTAGCTAAGCGTTTCATCACACGTTCTGGAGTCGCACGAAATGTGTTTGCTTGTGTATGAGTCGCATCAACACTTATTCCTGTTGTGTCTTTAATAATGCCGTGATCTACACATTGCTTTACAACTTCAACTAACACATCATCTAGCGTAAAATCTAGTAATCTATGTCGTCTAAATTTGGATAATAAACTGGGATGTGGAAGTGTATCTTCTGGATTGATACCCAGAAAATACATGTAGGCAAGATTTAATGAAGCATCTTCCATAACTCGCTCATCCGATAAGTTATAAAGGTGTTGAAGAAGCAACAGTTTAATCATTAACTCTGGTTCCTTAGCTGGACGTCCATAATATCTGCAGTAAGTACTTACAAGAAACTCATTAATAAAACCAAAATCTACGAAATTATTAATCAGCCTTAGTGTATGATTTTCTGGGATTTTATTGTATAATTCAGTGTAGAAGCTTAATTGTTTAGATTGATTAAGCATAAAAAAAATCCTCCCTTTTTGGTTTTTGGTTTCTAGTCAATTCCATTGTACCAAATAATGGGG
>NZ_JBGUAU010000079.1:0-1155 GCF_041820985.1 Evansella sp. AB-rgal1 | reverse complement strand
AAAAGGGAGAGGTGCAATTATGGATCCGATTTATTTAATGAATAACTTATGGATTATTATTTGTTTCACACTAGTTTTACTTATGCAAGGTGGATTTATCCTGCTGGAGGCTGGTTCAACAAGAATGAAAAATGCAGGACACATTGCAGGAAAGACAATTTTCACGGTAGGTATTGCATCACTCGTTTTCTGGGCAGTAGGCTGGGGCTTTATTTACGGAGAAGGAAATGCATTTATCGGTTTATCTGACTTCTTTTATGGTGATTATTCTGCTGGGGAAGATTTAGCTCCTGCCGTGGACTTTATGTTCCAATTAGCGTTCGCAGCAATTGCTTTAACAATTGCTTTCGGTGGTTTCGCTGAACGTGCGAAACTAACGGCATACCTTGTTTTCGCAGTAGCGTTCTCGGCAGTTGTTTATCCTATCGTAGCCCACTGGATTTGGGGTGGAGGCTGGTTATCTGAGTTAGGAAAACAAGACTTTGCTGGTTCCACAGTAGTTCACTTAACTGGTGCCATGGCAGCATTAGCAGCAACCATTATTTTAAAACCACGTATTGGTAAATTCAACAAAGATGGTTCTGCAAACGAGTTAGCTGGACATAACCAAGTATATACAGCATTAGGTGTTCTCGTACTTTGGGTAGGTTGGTTTGGATTTAACGCAGGTAGTACATTAGAGGTTGCAGATGCATTCTTCGGGTATGTCGCTCTGACAACAATGTTAGCAGCATCAGCAGGTGCTATTGCAGCGATGTTCATCGTATGGGCGTTATCAGGTAAGGCAGATGTTCCTACAATGTTAAATGGTGCATTAGCAGGTCTAGTTGCAATCACAGCATCGTGTGCATTCGTAGCTCCTTGGGCATCTGTGGTAATAGGTATTATCGCTGGAATTTTAGTTTATGGAAGCATGAAATTCTTTGAGAAGATGAAAATTGATGATCCAATCTTCGCTTTATCTGTTCATGGTACTGCAGGTATTTGGGGAACAGTTTCCACAGGTTTCTTTGCAACACCAGAACTTGCTGCAATGAACGGTGGATCTGCAGGATTATTCTATGGCGGTGGATTCGGGCAATTAGGAGTTCAAGTCATCGGGGTTGTATCTTCTGGTTTATTCGCTTTCGTTCTATCCTTTATCATTTTGAAAGT
>NZ_JBGUAU010000078.1:0-1182 GCF_041820985.1 Evansella sp. AB-rgal1 | reverse complement strand
CGTTAGCTTAAGTGTAATTGTTCACATTAACTTATAATATGATTTAATCTTCAGGTGGGAGTTTATATGTAACTTCTCCTTTTTCATTTAAAAATTCCATTCTCGGTACATCATCTTTATCAACGACCATGCGAATTCTTTGATTTCCTTTGGAATCCATTAACTGGACACTGACATCACCACTTTTATTTTTGCCCATAAATACTCTTTGGGCATTGCCTTTTAAAAGCTCCTTTGTTTCTCTCTCTTTGCTCTCGTTGCTTATATTTGATTGCTGTATTTGTTGATACTTTTCTACTAATTGAGAAAGTGGTGTTTTCGGTCTGTCAAAAACAGAAAAACCATAAAGTTGTTCTCCATTATCATCTACATAATGAACCTGAAGCACCTGGTCAGTATTATATTGGTCAAACGTTAACGATGCTGATGCCTTATAATTCCCTTTTTCATCTTCTTCACTTCCATAAAGCAGACCTCCACATTCTTCACCTTTACCGTTGTAAAACATAATTCCTGAATCTGGGTCACTTTGTCTGTGACCAGGCATAATATCTACTCCATCCAATATCAACGGAGGGATATTATCTTGGTTAAATAGGGTCATTTTAATCTTGCCATTTTTATCAACTATATTTAACTTTTCGACATTTAATTCTGCAAATTTTTCTCTTTTATTATCTGACATAATTTTTCCACTTCCCAACTTATTATTTTGTTTCCACTTAAATAATCCCCGTTTCTTCTACAAGAGCAGCGTCAACTTCTTTCGCTAACCATCCGTTTGTTTAATAAAGTTAGACTTCATCCTTAAAAGTTTTAATATATTCTTGCCCTAAGATTATTAAGCCTAAAATAGTTAATAGAACGCCTATAATAAATGGAAAACCTAAAAATAAAGACTGTACAACTTCATTTCCATATTGCTTCGCTCCAAAAATTGCATGCCATAATTTCGACTTACCAGACCATGCAGTTATATTAGTTGCGTAAATAGTACCCGCTAAAATAATTGTTAAAGTAACTAATAAGCCACCAAGCATTATAAATCCACCAATTACAATTCTTTTCATTATTTGCCCCCCCCTTATTTTTATTGTTGTCATACTTTTCTTTACCTCAACTAATTTCACTAAACTCCCCGTTCGCACTACAACAGTAACGACAGCTTTTGATGCTAACGCT
>NZ_JBGUAU010000077.1:0-1236 GCF_041820985.1 Evansella sp. AB-rgal1 | reverse complement strand
AGGAAAAAAGGCAATGTTAAAGAAACCCAGTAATTTATGTAAAATACTGGAATTTAATGAAGGTCAGTTAAGGCAGCTTCCCTAGTTATTCACCTTCCTTCTAGGCGTGTAAACTTGGTCTTTGCGTAGCAGCGCATCAACCAAACGCACAAGTTTTCTTGCGGTTAAGACGAGTGCTCTTTTATGTTTGTGCTTAGGGACTTCTTGATACTTCTTCTGGTAATACATCTTAAATTCGTTATCAAAACGTTTGACCGAGTTGGCAGCTTCAACAAGGTAATAACGGAGATAACGGTTACCAGAACGGATCATTTTCGTCTCCTCAGCTTGAAACTTTCCTGACTGATGTTTAGTCCATGTAAGACCAGCATACTTGGCAATCGAAGCTTGATCTTTAAAACGCTCTATATCACCTAATTCGGCTAAAATACCCGCACAGTAAACCGGACCAATACCAGGAATGGTTTGAAGCGTATTAGGAATACCAGACAGGATCTTTAAGATTGCTTTATCAAGTTCTTTGACCTGCTTAGTAATACTGCGTATGGACTCAATGGAAGTGGCTAATAAGATGTCGATCGAGTCTTCCACACATTTTGATAATCGGTAAGATGAGCGCGCGGCTTTTTGGATAGATTTAGCGATACACTCAGCATCAGTAAAGCGATTTTTACCTTTTTCCTGAAGGAAGTTAGCTAAGTGTTCAACATCCATAGAAGCAATTTCGTCAAGACTGTATTGTTCAAGTAAAAAATCTAGCATCGCATTTCCATAAACGGAGCTCTCTACTTCTGCAGTGAAAGAACTACACTTATAAAATAAGTGTTGTAAGAAATACTGCTTTTCGCGTGTGAGGTTATGCATAAGATGATATCTCATTCGTGTTAAACGCTGAAGTGCAATGTATTGTTCTTGCATAACAGAAGTCAGTGGTAATCGTCCAAAACGTAGGCGATCGGCAATGATCCAGGCGTCAATATGATCCGTTTTATCAAGGTCAACATAGGCTTCTTTAAACTTTTTAATTAACTTAGGATTGATAGTATAAACTTTAGTGTGAAAGGCTTGTAAGGCCTCATCCTCGTGAAAAAACATGGCTGGGTGCCAGCTGTAGACAGATGTTGATTCTAGGCCAATCTGAATGTCTTGAGGCATTAGCTTTTTAGTAAAATGAATGATTTGATCACGAAGATAGGAAGCTCCTGTGAGATTATTTTGAACCGTAGGAGAACCAAG
>NZ_JBGUAU010000076.1:0-1441 GCF_041820985.1 Evansella sp. AB-rgal1 | reverse complement strand
CTTTATTATTCGGAGGAATACCCAAGTCCGGCTGAAGGGATCGGTCTTGAAAACCGACAGGGGTGTCAAAGCCCGCGGGGGTTCGAATCCCTCTTCCTCCGCCATATTTATAAGGTCCCGTGGTGTAGCGGTTAACATGCCTGCCTGTCACGCAGGAGATCGCGGGTTCGATTCCCGTCGGGACCGCCATTTTTTATTTGCATAGTAATTTCTCATTAATTAAATCGTGGAGGGGTAGCGAAGTGGCTAAACGCGGCGGACTGTAAATCCGCTCCCTCCGGGTTCGGCGGTTCGAATCCGTCCCCCTCCACCACTTAATTAGGGGCATAGTTTAATGGTAAAACGAAGGTCTCCAAAACCTTTGATGTGGGTTCGATTCCTACTGCCCCTGCCATTAACATAATTTTAAATATGGCGATTGTGGCGAAGTGGTTAACGCACCGGATTGTGGTTCCGGCATTCGTGGGTTCGATTCCCATCAGTCGCCCCATTTGAAAAATATAGTACATTGGGCTATAGCCAAGCGGTAAGGCAACGGATTTTGATTCCGTCATGCGAAGGTTCGAATCCTTCTAGCCCAGCCATTTTGCGGAAGTAGTTCAGTGGTAGAACACCACCTTGCCAAGGTGGGGGTCGCGAGTTCGAATCTCGTCTTCCGCTCCATCTGCGCCCGTAGCTCAATTGGATAGAGCGTTTGACTACGGATCAAAAGGTTAGGGGTTCGACTCCTCTCGGGCGCGCCATTATCTTAATATTAAAACACGCGGGTGTAGTTTAGTGGTAAAACCTCAGCCTTCCAAGCTGATGTCGTGAGTTCGATTCTCATCACCCGCTCCATATATTTGATTAAAAATGGACACCCCATATTATAACTATTTTCATATGGGCCTGTAGCTCAGCTGGTTAGAGCGCACGCCTGATAAGCGTGAGGTCGGTGGTTCGAGTCCACTCAGGCCCACCATTTATATTCCACAGTAGCTCAGTTGGTAGAGCAATCGGCTGTTAACCGATCGGTCGTAGGTTCGAGTCCTACCTGTGGAGCCATTTTATGGAGAAGTACTCAAGTGGCTGAAGAGGCGCCCCTGCTAAGGGTGTAGGTCGTGTAAGCGGCGCGAGGGTTCAAATCCCTCCTTCTCCGCCATCAAAATATTTGTAAAATGGCCCGTTGGTCAAGCGGTTAAGACACCGCCCTTTCACGGCGGTAACACGGGTTCGAATCCCGTACGGGTCACCAATTACTTTATATTATCAATTTCTATAATAAAGTAATGTTATAGTCTTCTAATGTAAGCATCACAATAAATATCGTAGTTTTTACTACGAGCCATTAGCTCAGTTGGTAGAGCATCTGACTTTTAATCAGAGGGTCGAAGGTTCGAGTCCTTCATGGCTCACCATTTTACATAATTTTTTAGCTATTGATTTTAACAGATCAATAGCT
>NZ_JBGUAU010000075.1:0-1451 GCF_041820985.1 Evansella sp. AB-rgal1 | reverse complement strand
AACCTGTCCCTGTGTACCGCAGAGGCATGATTTAGCTCGAAAGGCGACACAACAAGCTGTTCCGAGAGGCAACAAGCCTATCATGCCTCTCACTCCATATCAAGACTGTGTTCTAACTGGAAATGGAGTGGCTCAAGTTTTCATGAGCGAAGTGGCTCAATGTTATGTGAGCAAAAACAAGTACCCTGGCACTTTAAAGTATAAAAGTGCGAACTGCTCTGATGTTGTTATTGGGTTGAAAAAAGGTAGCTTGCGTTTATTTATTTTGTGTTTAAAAGACAAACCTATTCGTTTTGCGAACAGGTGATTTTATAGAATTCTATTAGAGAAAGAAGAAATTATTATTTGAAGGGTGGGGCTAAAATTGAATATTATTACTTTTGTTGTATGGACACAGATGGATTAGATCTATTAACAAAACAAACGAATGGATTTATTGACACCAATGAAATAGTAAAAATTCATTCTATCACTCACTAATAAAGATGAAAAGGGGGCCATATAAACGAAGGTTTTAAAGAGCATAATATAATGAGCATTAAAGCTGTTATGAAAAATTTAATACTGGAGATAGATTTATAGTACATGATCAGTTAAAAAATGATGTATTAATTTTTAGGTTATTCGCTAAACAAGAGTATATTTATGTATAAATAAAATTGAAAGGTTGTTGTAATATGATAGTCTATCATCTATCAAAAGGGTTGGATGACGAGATAAGAGAGTTTGTACCACGTATACCAGAAGCAAGACAGGAAGGTGAAGACGATTCAATTAAAAGAATATGTGTTGCAGATAGTATAGAGGGGTGCTTAAGTGCGATGCCTATTTCCAGTGATGTATCTTTAGAACCAAATAAAACATATCCTTTTTGTTACTACACTGTTTATGAATTAGAAGCACCAAATTATATAAAAGGATCAAGAGATAAAACAACTACCATTATTAGTAACGAACAATTAATTGAACAAAAATTAGTTCCTGACGCAAAAATTACAGAGGAACATTGGATAACACAGTCTATTTCCCGTGATTCTGATGAGATCTATATAAAAAATGTCTATATAATTAAAATTGATTCGGAAAAATCGGATATAGATGTTATAGAATATGCAGAAGGAAAGGAAATTGATAGTTATACTAATATAAATTATATAAAAGAGGACATAGATATAAGCAACGATGAAATCATTTTTTATGATATAAATATCTGGGATGAGTCTGAAGATGAAGAAGGTTTGCCAACAAAATCAGACTTTAAAGAATTAGCAACCAATTTAGGGCTAACATTGATAGGTGAGGAAGAATTTACTGGAATGGCTTTTCAAGCTACTAGAGAAGAAAACATCCGCAGTCTATTTGAAATGGATTTTAAGCGTAGAAACGGTGTAAAATCATTACTTAAATAGATTCACGAGAAAATAACTTAATGGAAAAAAGGTGAGACAAAT
>NZ_JBGUAU010000074.1:0-1503 GCF_041820985.1 Evansella sp. AB-rgal1 | reverse complement strand
AGTTTGCGCGATATATGTGCGGGTTGGGCGAATATATGTGCGAATTCGAACAATATATGTGCGAAATTCTGATTATATGTGCGAATCGCGCAAATATATGTGCACTTTACCAAATCGGGAGGGAGGTGACAGTTTTTCATAATATAAAAAAATAGACTTCTCATTCCGATAGAAGTCCATTCAAGTTTTTACTTATCAAATTACTAGCTAGATTAGAAAAAATAGTTTTATTTTGCAAGTAACATAACTCTAATTTTTACGCTTACATATCATCTATAAATTCTTCTGGTATGTAATACACTCTTCCCTTACACTCTCCTACAGACGGAAAATTCATTTTGTGTAGGATTCTGTTTGCAATGAACCGACAATCTATTTTTAAAAAAGCCATCAATTCACTAACCTTAATCTCTCTTCCTATTAACAATCCGTAATATTTTAGATAGATAACATGTTCATTCTCTGAGTTATAGTCACAAGAATTATTAGAACAACCCCATCTCCCATGGACTCTTTTCATAGGAGTCCAGCTGCATTTAGGACAGCGAATCCCATTATAAATATCTGATTTCGGTATATCAAATGCATGAAAAATATCCCATTCTTCTGGAGTATGATGTTTTATTAGGAGATTAGATAACTTGCGGAGGTCTTTCTTTTGGAGAATTTCCTTCGTGTATTCTTTTCTGTGTGCCTCTATTTTTTCAAGAAGTAAGCTAGCATGAATCACTCTCGTGTGTGCTTCGTGATATTCAGGGGGTGCTTTGGATATAGCTTTGGAATTTGTATTTACAACATAGTGTTCCAGTGGAATCGAGGGGAATTTAGCGTTTTGTAACCACCGTTTATGTTGCCGGGCTTGATGTTTCACCTGCTCAATTGGGTTATCAAAACGATCTGGTTCCCTATCTGAATTAGGATGGGTTCGGACAACTGGGTTCGAGGGATTATCGTAATGGATTGTTCCAGACATATTTTTCGTCTCTAGTGCGAGGGTGAAATAAAGTGTGGCTATGTAGGTATCTATTTGATAGAAATAACCATTTCCTATCGATAATCGCAGTCCTTGAAAAATATAGTACTCTTCATTTTCCAAAAAACTAAGGTAATAATCTAAACTTTGTTCTCCTCTGTAGCCGCCTTCTCTTCTTCCTAGCTCCCCTTCAATAGAAAGTCGTTTTGGATGAATCGTGGACAAAAGAAATAATAAAGCACGTAACTTCAGTATCTTTTTAGGAATCGTACGCGGTTTTATAATCAAAAATATCACGCTCCTTTTTGTTTTTGATTAATTTCGATACGTTGATGCGTTTATCCTATTAGGTTTTGTGTCTATATTTTGTCTAATTATGTAGTTTGTTAGTGAGGTTTCGGTATGTGAAAAATTTTATGTGCGGGTTTGCGCGATATATGTGCGGGTTGAGCGATTATATGTGCGAAATTCGTGAATATATGTGCGAAATCCTGATTATATGTGCGGATCGCGCAAATATATGTGCACAT
>NZ_JBGUAU010000073.1:0-1554 GCF_041820985.1 Evansella sp. AB-rgal1 | reverse complement strand
GTGGAATAAATAACACCAACAGTAATTTTGAGTTATAATAGACTTATCAATGATAAAAGTTGGTGTTTATTTATGCGTACAAAAAATCGATTAGAAGCTCAAGATTCTAAATACTATAAGCCTGAAATAACTCATTGTCCTAAGTGCGGTGAAAAATTAGTTTATTGCCATCCTGTATGGAGAAAAACTATTTCAACTCTAGATGGCGAAGTTAAAGTAATTAACTTGGGATACCGTTGTAATAACGAAACATGTTCTAATGACACAACCTATCGATCGGCCCAAGCTGAACATCTTAGTATGAAACATATTACGTATGGCATGGATGTCATTGCCCATATTGGCTATTTGAGATTTCAAGAACATAAAACCCGCACAGAAATTATGGAGACATTAAATGAAAAACAAGTAAAAATATCTGATAGACAAGTTCAGAAATTATATGAGAGATATGCTTTATTACTTCGTGCAAACGCTAAGGAAAATGCCGAAGAAATGTTAAATCAGGTTGTTAAAGAACATGGTGGGATCATTCTTTCCATTGATGGTGTTCAACCAGAGAAAGGGAATGAAACCTTATATGTCATCCGTGAAGTACTTAGTGGTACAGTCTTAGCTGCGAAAAATCTTAAAAGTAGTGCCTCAACAGAGTTAATGGAGTTAATTCAACCTGTAATGGAATGGGGATTTCCAATCCAAGCATTTGTAAGCGATGGACAACAATCTATTCGATTAGCTATCGAAAAACTAGCTCCTACTATTCCTTATCAGTACTGTCAGTTCCATTACTTTAAAGACGTTGCCAAACCATTAGTCGAGAAAGACCGCAAATTAAAAACAAATATTAAAAAGAAGCTACGTGGTATACGTGCAGTAGAACGGAAAATAGATCAGATGGAAACCAAGACTCATGAAGCAGAAATAGCTGAGGACTATATCGCAGCTATTCGTTCTGTACTTCTTGAAGATGGAAAGCCCCCATTTGACTTACCTGGAATGAAAGTATATGAACATTCTCAAGCAATAAAGCGCTCGATGGAAAAATGTCGAGATAAAAAAGGGGACCCCTCTACTTGAAAACCTTATCAGAATAATCAGTCACTTCGAGGATTACCAACAAGATTATGAGCTTGTTTGTCGTTGGTATAGCCGATTTCAGAGGATCGCTACAATTATGGATCCCTCTGATAATAAAACAAGTGACTGGGTGGAGAAAAGGTTAGGACAATACCTTCATGAGATTAAATCTAGTTTGAAATATGAGTATGACAAACCATTTTTAGAAAACTTATTAAATTACAGTAAAGGGTTCTGGAAGGGATTGTTCGCTTGTTATGACAACCCTCTTATTCCAAGAACAAATAATGACTTAGAACTGTTTTTTAGAAGAACCAAGCAGAAACACCGACGAATTACAGGTAGCAGAACATGGAACCGTTACATCATAAGGCACGGAGAAAATATAGTATTTGCCGACAATACCAAACAAGAAAGCTGTGCATTAGAAGCAATTCAAAAGGTTTCCTATGAACGATATCAACAAGAATCGGCCGC
>NZ_JBGUAU010000072.1:0-1620 GCF_041820985.1 Evansella sp. AB-rgal1 | reverse complement strand
TCCCGTTAGCCATCCATGAAGCGCAAAAATCAGCGCTTCACCACAGAGAATGAAAATGGTGGAAAACCGTCTATACTGATGCTACGGCTGGGAGAGGAAGGTCGATGAACTATGGTGTGTTAGAGCCCATCCGTTAGTCTGACTCCAACGACCACGGTGCACCACTGACTGTCGCTCCCTTACGGGAAGCACACATGGTAGATTAATCCTATTCTGGTTGCTGCACCAGCCTCTAATTTTAATCTTTGCCGTAGAAAGGATGTTTTCAATGGATATAGTCATTGGAAGAGCATGTGGTATGGATGTCCATAAGGACAATATCACTGCATGTGTTATTACTCCAGAAGGAAAGGAGATTCAAACGTTTTCTACCAAAACTGTATTTCTTTTAAAGCTAATTGACTGGATTAAAGAACATAGTTGTACGCATGTTGCTATGGAAAGCACAAGTGTTTATTGGAAACCCATTGTCAATTTACTAGAGGCTGAGGACATTGAATTTTTGGTTGTGAATGCCCAACATATGAAGGCAGTTCCTGGACGAAAAACAGATGTCAAAGATGCAGAATGGATTGCCAAACTTCTTCGTCATGGTCTACTCAAAGCTAGTTATATTCCTGACCGAAATCAACGTGAACTGCGCGAGTTGGTTCGCTATCGTCGGAGTATCATCGAAGAGCGTGCCAGACAACATAATCGAATCCAAAAGGTGTTAGAAGGAGCGAACATTAAGTTAGGATCTGTTGTTTCAGATGTTATGGGCGTTTCAGCTAGAGATATGCTTGACGCTATTGCCGATGGTGAAGAAGATCCTGAAAAACTAGCAAACTTTGCTCGACGTACAATGAAAAAGAAAAAAGATGAACTACAACTCGCCCTTAGAGGTTATATCAATTCGCATCAACGTCTTATGTTGAAAACCATTTTAAAACATATTGATTTTTTGACTGAGCAAATCGCGATGCTAGATCAAGAAGTGGCGGAAAGAGTAAGCACCCATCAAGAAGATATTGAACGACTAGATTCTATTCCTGGCATAGCTACAAGAATGGCTGAGCAAATTTTATCAGAAATCGGGACGGATATTAAGAAACAGTTCCCAAGTGCAGCTCATATGTGTTCTTGGGCTGGTTTGGTTCCTGGGCAAAACGAAAGTGCTGGCAAAAGGAAATCAGCTAAAACCAAAAAAGGAAACAAGTATCTGCGATCCGCATTAACTGAGGCAGCTCACTCTGTAAGAGGATCTAAAAACTATCTCGGAGCACTGTATAGGCGTACAGCATCACGAAAAGGTAGGAAACGAGCAGGAATTGTAGTCGCTCACGCCATGTTACGTATCTCTTATTATCTATTAACTCGGAAAGAAATGTATATAGACTTAGGTGAGGACTACTTTGATAAACAAAGACAACAATCAATTGTTCGGCATTCTCTACGAAGACTCGAAAGTTTAGGATACACTGTATCCATTACTGAACCAGAAGCCTCTTAAACCAGTCGATTTTATCATTTGGCATGATCATCAACAGGCGCTCTCACCTTTTTTTAAAAAAGAATGAGCTGCGTTTTATTTAGTATTGTCTTCTAACCCAAGTGCAGTGAGTTATTTTCATGGTAGTG
>NZ_JBGUAU010000070.1:0-1856 GCF_041820985.1 Evansella sp. AB-rgal1 | reverse complement strand
AGATTTAGTATTGTAAATTTATTATCTTAACGTTTTTAAGGACCCTTAGCTCAGTTGGTTAGAGCAACCGGCTCATAACCGGTTGGTCGTAGGTTCGAGTCCTACAGGGTCCACCATTAAAGATATAAATATAATATGTGGAGGAATACCCAAGTCCGGCTGAAGGGATCGGTCTTGAAAACCGACAGGGGTGTTAAAGCCCGCGGGGGTTCGAATCCCTCTTCCTCCGCCACAATTCTAATCTATTAAGTATATGGCCCGTTGGTCAAGCGGTTAAGACACCGCCCTTTCACGGCGGTAACACGGGTTCGAATCCCGTACGGGTCACCAAAATATATGCAATACTTTCTGTATGTCGGAGGATTAGCTCAGCTGGGAGAGCACCTGCCTTACAAGCAGGGGGTCGGCGGTTCGAGCCCGTCATCCTCCACCATTTGATTTTATGAAATACCAATTAATAACGTCGCGGGGTGGAGCAGTCTGGTAGCTCGTCGGGCTCATAACCCGAAGGTCGGTGGTTCAAATCCGCCCCCCGCAACCAAGGTCCCGTGGTGTAGCGGTTAACATGCCTGCCTGTCACGCAGGAGATCGCGGGTTCGATTCCCGTCGGGACCGCCATTTTAAAAAACGTACTTTATAAAGGCTCGGTAGCTCAGTCGGTAGAGCAATGGACTGAAAATCCATGTGTCGGCGGTTCGATTCCGTCCCGAGCCACCACTTATATTTATTTAGATAGTGGAGGGGTAGCGAAGTGGCTAAACGCGGCGGACTGTAAATCCGCTCCCTCAGGGTTCGGCGGTTCGAATCCGTCCCCCTCCACCACTTCTTACTCATGGCGGTTGTGGCGAAGTGGTTAACGCACCGGATTGTGGTTCCGGCATTCGTGGGTTCGATTCCCATCAGCCGCCCCATAAAGTTAAATTTATTGGGCTATAGCCAAGCGGTAAGGCAACGGATTTTGATTCCGTCATGCGAAGGTTCGAATCCTTCTAGCCCAGCCATTTATTGCGGAAGTAGTTCAGTGGTAGAACACCACCTTGCCAAGGTGGGGGTCGCGAGTTCGAATCTCGTCTTCCGCTCCATGTATATTTTAAGCTTGGCGGCATAGCCAAGTGGTAAGGCACGGGTCTGCAAAACCTTTACCCCCGGTTCAAATCCGGGTGCCGCCTCCAATATAATATTCTTTAAAGTCCTTAATACCCTTGCCGGGGTGGTGGAATTGGCAGACACACAGGACTTAAAATCCTGCGGTAGGTGACTATCGTGCCGGTTCAAGTCCGGCCCTCGGCACCATAAATATGCGCCCTTAGCTCAGCTGGATAGAGTGTTTGACTACGAATCAAAAGGTCGGGAGTTCGAATCTCTCAGGGCGCACCATTATACCATCGGGAAGTGGCTCAGCTTGGTAGAGCACCTGGTTTGGGACCAGGGGGTCGCAGGTTCAAATCCTGTCTTCCCGACCATCTATAAAAAAATATGCGGGTGTAGTTTAGTGGTAAAACCTCAGCCTTCCAAGCTGATGTCGTGAGTTCGATTCTCATCACCCGCTCCATTTTCTTTGTGATAAACTGGACAACCCATATTAGTATGGGCCTGTAGCTCAGCTGGTTAGAGCGCACGCCTGATAAGCGTGAGGTCGGTGGTTCGAGTCCACTCAGGCCCACCAGTATTATTCCACAGTAGCTCAGTTGGTAGAGCAATCGGCTGTTAACCGATCGGTCGTAGGTTCGAGTCCTACCTGTGGAGCCATTATATTGGCCCGTTGGTCAAGCGGTTAAGACACCGCCCTTTCACGGCGGTAACACGGGTTCGAATCCCGTACGGGTCACCAAATTATTTAAAACTTACTGTATATC
>NZ_JBGUAU010000069.1:0-1866 GCF_041820985.1 Evansella sp. AB-rgal1 | reverse complement strand
GCAATCTATAGGGTGAAAGTCCCGAACTGCGAAGACAGAAGTAGCAGTTAGCTTAACGCAAGGGTGTCCATGGCGACGTGGAATCTGAAGGAAGCGAGCGGCAAACCACCGGTCTGAGGAACACGAACTTCATATAAGGCTAGGTATCATTGGATGAGTTTGCCAAACAAAACAAAGTCCTTTCTGTCGAAGATGATACAGAGTAAATGAAGCAGATAGATGGTGGGAAAGATTGTACTCTTACCTGGGGAGGTCTGACTGAAAAGCCGAGCTCTCTCGGTAACCTATTTTGTGAAGAATAGCTGAACAGTCAGAAGTCAGCAGACGTCATAGTACTCAAATGGCTTAAGACATTTGAAGAAGGACGGAAC
This sequence comes from Evansella sp. AB-rgal1, assembly GCF_041820985.1. NCBI lineage: Bacteria > Bacillati > Bacillota > Bacilli > Caryophanales > Bacillaceae > Evansella > Evansella sp. AB-rgal1. Next base: position 1,495 of record NZ_JBGUAU010000069.1, on the reverse strand, counting down.
ATCTAGGAAGTACTATACACTAGGCGTTCATTGTTTATGATGACACAGACAATCTATAAAGACTTACTTAAAGAAGGAAATGGTGAATCCATGGGGGGCTTTAAGAGGGTGGAATAAGCAATGGCACAAATAGAACGTATAGACACGAGAAAGGAAGTATCGAAATGATGAGAGAATTACTGTCACGGGAAAATCTGTTATCGGCTTTAAAACGAGTCGAAAAGAATAAAGGGAAACACGGTGTAGATGGAATGACAGTAAAATCCCTACGAGGTCACCTTCTACTTAACTGGGAAGAAATCCGAAATTCACTAAGAGATGGAACCTATGAACCTATGCCAGTCAGACGAGTCGAAATCCCGAAACCGAATGGTGGTATCAGATTATTAGGCATTCCTACCGTGACAGATCGACTCATCCAACAAGCTATTGCCCAAATACTTACTCCCATTTTCGATCCAGCCTTCTCTGAACACAGTTATGGCTTTAGACCAAGAAGAAGAGCCCATGACGCAGTAAAGGAAGCAAGGTCCTATATGGAAGAAGGATATAGATGGGTAATAGATATGGACTTAGAAAAGTTTTTCGATAAAGTGAATCACGATATGATTATGGGTTTAATAGAGAAAAAGGTGAAAGATAAAACGATCCTAAAACTGATTCGGAAATATCTAAAATCGGGTATTATGATCAATGGTCTTGAAGTGATTAGCGAAGAGGGAGTACCTCAAGGAGGTCCTTTAAGTCCTTTACTATCTAATATTATGTTAGATGAGTTGGACAAAGAGCTAGAGAAAAGAGGGCACAGATTTGTCCGCTATGCGGATGACTGTAATATCTACGTGAAAACAAAGAAAGCTGGCTTACGTGTAAAACAATCAATCACCACTTTTATTGAAAAGAAACTTAAATTGAAAGTGAATGATGAAAAGAGTGCAGTAGACCGACCATGGAAACGAAAGTTTCTAGGTTTTAGTTTTACCTTTCATCGATCTCCTAAAATCCGTATAGCAAAGGAAAGTATGAAAAGAGCGAGAGGTAGAATCAAGGAATTAACATCTCGATCCAAGTCAATTCCGATGGATATTCGAATTGAGAAAATAAATGAATATCTCGTAGGATGGTGTAACTATTTCTCGTTGGCAGATACGCCAACTCCTTTTAAACAATTAGATGAATCACTAAGGCGAAGACTTCGAATGTGCCTATGGAAACAGTGGAAATTACCCAGAACAAAAGTAAAAAGGCTTATTTCTCTAGGAGTACCAAGAGAAAAAGCCTATGAATGGGGAAATTCTCGTAAGAAATATTGGCGCATCTCCAATAGTCCAATTTTGCATACTACGCTTAATTTAGCCTTTTGGAGAAAACAAAAGCTAAAAAGCCTAGTAGATCGATACAATCACTTACGTCATACTTAGATGAACCGCCGTATACCGAACGGTACGTACGGTGGTGTGAGAGGTCGGGGGTTAGTCACCCCCTCCTACTCGAT
>NZ_JBGUAU010000068.1:0-2758 GCF_041820985.1 Evansella sp. AB-rgal1 | reverse complement strand
GAAGGCAGACCCGGGGAACTGAAACATCTTAGTACCCGGAGGAAGAGAAAGAAAATTCGATTTCCTGAGTAGCGGCGAGCGAAACGGAAAGAGCCCAAACCAAGAGGCTTGCCTCTTGGGGTTGTAGGACACTCCATACGGAGTTACAAAGAAACAGCGTAGGTGAAGCGACCTGGAAAGGTCTGCGAGACAAGGTAACAGCCCTGTAGCCGAAACGTTGTTTCCTCCGGAGTGTATCCTGAGTACGGCGGGACACGTGAAACCCCGTCGGAATCTGGGAGGACCATCTCCCAAGGCTAAATACTACCTAGTGACCGATAGTGAACCAGTACCGTGAGGGAAAGGTGAAAAGCACCCCGGGAGGGGAGTGAAAGAGATCCTGAAACCGTGTGCCTACAAGTAGTTAGAGCCCGTTAATGGGTGATAGCGTGCCTTTTGTAGAATGAACCGGCGAGTTACGATAACGTGCGAGGTTAAGTTGAAGAGACGGAGCCGCAGCGAAAGCGAGTCTGAATAGGGCGCCATAGTACGTTGTTGTAGACCCGAAACCGTGTGATCTACCCATGTCCAGGGTGAAGTCCAGGTAACACTGGATGGAGGCCCGAACCCACGCACGTTGAAAAGTGCGGGGATGAGGTGTGGGTAGGGGTGAAATGCCAATCGAACACGGAGATAGCTGGTTCTCCCCGAAATAGCTTTAGGGCTAGCCTCGAGGGAAGAGTATTGGAGGTAGAGCACTGATTGGACTAGGGGTCCCCACAGGATTACCGAATTCAGTCAAACTCCGAATGCCAAATACTTATCCTCGGGAGTCAGACTGCGAGTGCTAAGATCCGTAGTCAAGAGGGAAACAGCCCAGACCATCAGCTAAGGTCCCAAAGTATACGTTAAGTGGAGAAGGATGTGGAGTTGCTTAGACAACCAGGATGTTGGCTTAGAAGCAGCCACCATTGAAAGAGTGCGTAATAGCTCACTGGTCGAGTGACTCTGCGCCGAAAATGTACCGGGGCTAAACGTATCACCGAAGCTATGGATTGTCCTTACGGACAGTGGTAGGGGAGCGTTCCAAGGACAGAGAAGCATGACCGGAAGGACATGTGGAGTGCTTGGAAGTGAGAATGCCGGTATGAGTAGCGAAAAGAGGGGTGAGAATCCCCTCCGTCGAAAGCCTAAGGTTTCCTGAGGAAGGCTCGTCCGCTCAGGGTAAGTCGGGACCTAAGCCGAGGCCGAAAGGCGTAGGCGATGGCAAACAGGTTGAAATTCCTGTACCACCACGTCACCATTTGAGCAATGGGGGGACGCAGGAAGGTAGGGTAAGCGTGCTGTTGGATATGCACGTCGAAGCAGTTAGGCTGACAAGTAGGCAAATCCGCTTGTCATAAAGGCTGAGCTGTGATCGCGAGGGAAATTATAGTACCGAAGTTCCTGATCCTACACTGCCAAGAAAAGCCTCTAGCGAGGTGACTGGTGCCCGTACCGCAAACCGACACAGGTAGGCGGGAAGAGAATTCTAAGACGCGCGGGAGAACTCTCGTTAAGGAACTCGGCAAAATGACCCCGTAACTTCGGGAGAAGGGGTGCTCTGATAGGGTGAAAGCCCGAGAGAGCCGCAGTGAATAGGCCCAAGCGACTGTTTATCAAAAACACAGGTCTCTGCCAAGCCGCAAGGCGACGTATAGGGGCTGACACCTGCCCGGTGCTGGAAGGTTAAGAGGAGGGGTTATCCTTCGGGAGAAGCTCTGAATTGAAGCCCCAGTAAACGGCGGCCGTAACTATAACGGTCCTAAGGTAGCGAAATTCCTTGTCGGGTAAGTTCCGACCCGCACGAAAGGTGCAACGATTTGGGCACTGTCTCAACGAGAGACCCGGTGAAATTATATTACCTGTGAAGATGCAGGTTACCTGCGACAGGACGGAAAGACCCCATGGAGCTTTACTGTAGCTTGATATTGGATTTTGGTACAACTTGTACAGGATAGGTAGGAGCCTTGGAAGCCGGAGCGCTAGCTTCGGTGGAGGCATCGGTGGGATACTACCCTGGTTGTACTGGAATTCTAACCTCGAACCGTGATCCGGTTCAGGGACAGTGTCAGGTGGGCAGTTTGACTGGGGCGGTCGCCTCCTAAAAAGTAACGGAGGCGCCCAAAGGTTCCCTCAGAATGGTTGGAAATCATTCGCAGAGTGCAAAGGCATAAGGGAGCTTGACTGCGAGACATACAGGTCGAGCAGGGACGAAAGTCGGGCTTAGTGATCCGGCGGCACCGCATGGAAGGGCCGTCGCTCAACGGATAAAAGCTACCCTGGGGATAACAGGCTAATCTCCCCCAAGAGTCCACATCGACGGGGAGGTTTGGCACCTCGATGTCGGCTCATCGCATCCTGGGGCTGAAGTAGGTCCCAAGGGTTGGGCTGTTCGCCCATTAAAGCGGTACGCGAGCTGGGTTCAGAACGTCGTGAGACAGTTCGGTCCCTATCCGTCGCAGGCGTAGGAAATTTGAGAGGAGCTGTCCTTAGTACGAGAGGACCGGGATGGACACACCGCTGGTGTACCAGTTGTTCCGCCAGGAGCATAGCTGGGTAGCTACGTGTGGAAGGGATAAGTGCTGAAAGCATCTAAGCATGAAGCCCCCCTCAAGATGAGATTTCCCATCACGTAAGTGAGTAAGATCCCTCAGAGATGATGAGGTTGATAGGTCTCATGTGGAAGCACGGCAACGTGTGTAGCTGAGAGATACTAATCGATCGAGGGCTTAACCAA
>NZ_JBGUAU010000067.1:0-3540 GCF_041820985.1 Evansella sp. AB-rgal1 | reverse complement strand
TTCCTGTTTGTTTCCATTTAAGTCAAACATGACCTTTATTGGAGTTGTATTTATTTATGTTTAATTTTCTTATGGCACCAAAAAGAGAAGCAGCTACCATTATATAAATTGCCAGTCTAAAATCAAATATAACTTCTCGCTCAAGTATTAAAGTAATGATTGGAAAAATGAATCCTCCAGCAAGAAAGAATAATAAAACCTGAATTCTTTTCGTTTGTATTTTCAATTTATGTTCAATTAGATATGCTATTGGAATTAATGTAACAAAAAACAAAGGTCCAAAGATTAGAATCAACCAAACTGTTTCAAAGCTGAAAATGTATAAGAAAAAATTATTAATTTCAATTTTCGAATTATAAAAGTCATGTAACAACATAAAGAAGACAAAAGTTAAAGTTGTTACTGTTAAAGCTGAAAGTTCTCGAAGCATTACATCACCTCTTTTGCATTATTAACCCAACAAATAATTCCACTAACGCTCGCCGTTTGTGCCACAGCAGCGACAACGACCTGTAGTGAACGTTAAAGGAACGTGTAGTAGATAATTCCCGAAATCACTATCAGTGGAATAAAGAAAATACAAATAAACAGTAGAGACTTCTTATAAGCCTTGATATAAGAACGTATATTCATCCCCTTATCTTCATTTGTAGCTAATTCCATTGCTAAGTAGACAATGACTAGCAACGCTATTCCAATACCAATTACCCAACTGATTTCTACCACCTCCAGTTGTTGTGGAATTCTCCCCGTTTCTTCTATAAGGGCAGCGATAGCTTCTTGTGCTAACGCAAACCATTAGAGAAATAATACATAGTATCTTAAAGGACGAAAATAATACCAATGAGGTGGTATTATGATAATTCTTAAAACGATAATTTCTTTAAGCCTAATCTTAAATTTTAGTAATCTAGCTGCTGACAACAGTGTTACAGTTCCTTCACCCAAAGTTATAACAAGTGCTTATACAAATATTCGTGAAAAGGATAATTGGGTTATTGTACCAGGAGGAACAAAAGAAATAACAATCTACGTGGAAGCTCAGAATACTGAAACTGTTCTATTTTGGCTTATCCCTACTGGTACGGAGACATGGTGGGAAAGAAAACTTATTGGGTATGACATAAATGAAGACAAAGGAAACAAATTAAATGAAACTCAAAAGTATTCTTTAACATGGAAGATAGATGAACCTTTCCTTCATAATCATTTAGTAGTGGAGCTTATAGGAAAGAATGAAGTTAAAGATGGTGGCAGTATTAACATTTATATGGAAAATACCAAGTGAATACTGTGATAAGCTTTTCTGCTTCTTGCAGGAATGCACCCGTTAGATTAAGTACACCATTTTCACAATGATATTAGAGTTACTAATCCAAATTAAAACTTTCAATTAAATCACTGGTTTCTTCTAACACTTGTAGTTGCTCATTTAATCTATGTCCATCTATTCTATTTCGATAATCAAGTATATCTACTATTTGGGATACGTAGGAGGTATATTGTTCTAATTCTTGAATCGCTTCAGTATCCAACCTATCAGTAGTAGATTCAAATAAAGCATGACCAACAGCACGTGAAGTCCATGGACTGTTCAAATGATTTATATTTTCAGGAAAGCTAAGTTGTTCACCAATCGTAGTATAATTTCTTGTGAGTAAATAATTATGATAAATCATGCTGTATGCTGATGTTAAAGCTTTTACAAATTCTTCTTTAACATCTTGGTTTTCTAAAGCTCTTTCTAATTCAAATAATACCTCTTCTTGTTGTGATGCGTATTGAACAACGCCCCCAGTTTTCATAGCATTATTTTCTTGATTGTAAGAAAATACGAACCCAGCTAGTATGATATTTAGGATAATTGAACCTCCAATAATTACTTTTAATTTACGAACAGACATAACAGCCTCCTCTTTTTATAAACGCCATTTTTTGAAGTAAACTCCCCATTTCTTTAAGTGCATCACTTCACTAAATCCGTATATTCATTTCTTCAATTTTAACATAAATATCCAAATCCTTCTCTTTCTTATTAGAATTCACATGGCAAATCACATCAAATTCACAAGAAGGAAATATTTATTTCCACCTATGTGAATAGGGGTGTACTAACCTTATCAATCTGTTCAAATCATTCCTTATTCAAATATTCATGGCCCACTCGGCCAATGGAGGAATCAACAACATGGGTTGATATAATAAGGGGAGAAATTTCCCTTAATTAGAAAATGACACCGAAAACAGTTAAAATAGAAGGAGAAATTCCCGCTATTTACTTAATAAAAATGAGAATTTGATTATTTTGGCATGTTAACCGGAAAACCTTCCCTTATTTCCCTCTAACCAAGCTATACTCTGAAGTTTAAGGGGAAAATCTTCCCTTATTTTAAATGATTTATAAAATTTTTGAACTTAGAAAGGTGTCTAGCTATGTGAATAGGGGTGTGAATTACTGTGTGATTTCCTCTATGTTTAAATATAAAACACTGATATAACAACAAAAAAACACATGTGATTCCTGCTGTGAAATCGCATGTGTTTTTGCTTGCGAATGGCTTGTTTGCACCTCTGAAATAAACCCTTAGGAGAATATCTTAGGTACATTTTATGAACCGTCTGAAATCAAGTCTTTAAACATTGATTTCAGACGGTTTCATTTTTGTTCAAAGAGTCATCTAAAATTTTTCAATGATGTTCCTCCCTACTTTGAGTCAGTCAGCGATACCGCGAGCTTATCTAGAATGAATGCATAGCACTCTGCTGCTTCCTTCAAGTGGTTAAAACGACCAGATGCTCCGAAGTGGCCGGCCCCCATGTTTGTTTTGAGCACAAGAACGTTGTCATCGGTTTTCACCGCCCTTAGGCGAGCAACCCACTTAGTCGGTTCCCAATAAGCCACCCGTGGATCATTTAGGCCAGTTGTGATATACATATGTGGATAATCTTTTGCATCCACATTGTCGTATGGACTATATGATTTCATATAAAAATAGTCCTCTTGTTTTCGTGGGTCGCCCCACTCATCCCATTCAAGTGTTGTAAGAGGAATTGTTTCGTCAAGCATTGTCGTGACTACATCGACGAATGGAACTTCAGGAACAATTACCTGAAACAACTCTCCAGCCATGTTGGCTACTGCCCCAACTAACAAACCTCCTGCACTACCTCCGCGGGCAGCCATTTGATTTGGAGTTGTGTAACCTTGTTTAATTAGGTGTTGGGCTGCTGCTATGAAATCAGTGAACGTATTTCTTTTATTTTGCATTTTTCCTTGTTCATACCAATCTCGGCCCATTTCTGAACCACCGCGAACTTGCGCTGTGACAAATACAACTCCCTTGTCCAAGAGAAGGAGACGGTACGGGTTAAAATAAGGATTGCTGTTGGCACCATAAGATCCGTAACCTGATAAGATTAATGGGGCAGGACCTTTACGGAGTGCACCTTCTCGATATACTACAGTCATCGGTACTTTTCTTCCATCATCGGCCTCTGCCCAAACCTGCTCCTGGCGATACAAAGAAGAATCATACTGAC
>NZ_JBGUAU010000066.1:0-3663 GCF_041820985.1 Evansella sp. AB-rgal1 | reverse complement strand
AAAATTTCCAAATGGATGGAGCCACCTTTGATTGGATAATTATCTTTTTGGCTCTGAACAGGAAGAACTTTAAAACTGAAAATTCAGTCAGTATTTATGCAACACTAGTGAGAAATGTTATTTTTTATAAAATGCAAGGAATTGCTACCAGGGAATGTAGTAGTATAGTTTTGGTGTAGCGAGCTAACAAATAGACCATGTATAAATTTACATTAAGGACATAGAGACATGAATTGTATATTTATATATAAAGATTGTATATTCTATTCAAATAAAACTCATTAAGCGTGGAAAACACGATAAAACGTTGATATATCAGGTTTTTTCTAACAGACTATGAAACTACAAGAGTTCCGAAAACATATTTACGGAACTTCTTGATACGCAAATTCATTTTGTGAACATATAACAAACAATTCATAAAATTTGTTGCTTATTCCAAAAGATGGAATATAATTAAATTTGCAAGTCAATCTAAATAAGAAGGAGAACTGATTTTTAATGAAAAAGTGGATTGCTAGTTTATTAGTGTTAGCATTAGTGTTCTCACCCTACTCTTTAAATCTTGGCTTTTTGAAAGGTATAGGTTCGGCAGATGTAAAAGCAAATGAAACAGAAATGATTGAATCTTCTATATATAAAGATGGTTTCTTTGAGTATGTTCCTTACGAAATATTGTTGATAGAAAGGCTGGATCAACAAATTAGTAGAATTGAATAAAATCTAAATCTACTCGAAGAACTTGATATTGATGAAGAATGGACAGAGATGATTTATGAATTACAATCCATTGACTTTAAAGATTTAATTACAGACGAAATCAAACTTCATAGTGAAGAGATGACTTTAGAGAATACAGAGTTTATTATTCAGTATTTTGATGAGAACCTTTCTATAGAAGAATCTCTTGATAAAATAGTAGAGAAAAAGTTTCATAGTATTGATAATACATTCACAACGCAAGGCTTAGAAAGAGATATACTAGATGATTCTGTATCCTTTGCAATTGAAAAGGATGAAGAGTTAGCACTTGAACCTGAGAACATACTATTAGATTCTTCAATCGCTTTAAACATTATTGTGCATGAAGGTGAAGATATTGTAATTAAAGAGCTAGGAGAATTTGTTGACGAATTAGTAAATCAGAAAGAAGAAAGTTATTCGTTTATACAAAAAAAAAGTGCCTCTGCAGCTCAGTCGGGATTAGGATACTTTTCTACACTTCACAATGCCGTGATTGCCAATTATAACACAACAAATGCAAAACTTGTAACTACGGGAAAAATTACAAGAGCAGGAGGAGTATTAAAACCTATCATCTACAGAATGAATTTAGAATCAAAAAGGAAAACATCACGAACTGGAAGCTACACTTATAGTTCATCTAGATTAATTACCAATGCAATACTTGGAACACCATACAAGTTGGAAAGTCCGATTAGTAAAACGTATTACTGGCAAACATATGCTACTTTTACTGGTACTTTTAAAAATGGTTCAAAAAAGACAACAAATTCAAGTACGGATCGAGTTTTGATAAATAAAAAAGGAGTTCCATACCCAACATATAAAGATAGTAAATCAGGAAAGGTAATGACAGAACCAAGCTCTACAACATGGGTAAAAAATCCGAATCCTGTAGCCTGGACAACAAAGATGAGAAATGATTATTTGGATTGGTATGAAAAAAATTATGGAAAAATCACTAGAAGTGATTTCCAAGTCCACCATATCCGCCCAAGGGCATATAATGGTTCTCATAATTATGACAACCTAATCCCTTTAAGAACGGATTTTCATACCAAAACGGTTACACCATGGTGGACCAATTATTAAGATAAAGGAACGGTGTGCATGATAACAATTGAAAACCTAAAAAATAGATTGCAACACAACAAACTTCTTGTACAAAGAGAGGATGGGTACCTGGAGGAAGAACTCTTTACCTTTCATTCACCAGCATCAGCAGAGGAACTGAAAAAACTACCAGATTATATTCCGGAGGAACTTTTAAGTTTTTTCAAAAAACAAAATGGAGCTTATTTATACGAGAGTCCTCATGGAGGAGGAGGCACACAACTGTTTTCCATATCCGAGTCATTAGAATATAAGGATATTTGGGAGTGTCCAAACCACTTCTTTCCTATTGGTTGTGGACTAGATGGGTTATGGATTGTTTGTCAATGTATAGAAGGTACGAAAGAAAACGTCATGTGGATTGGGGAATTTTTGAATTTTGAAGATGAAGAACAGTTCGGAAAACTTAACATTGATTATTCAACTTGGTTAGAGAGATTTGTTATAGCTCAAGGCTCATCGTTTTGGGAATGGAGTTAAATAACGTACTTGGGAGTAGTAGTAGATCACCATTACTACTCTTTTATTTGGAATGATGACGGTAAAGAAGGGAAATTAAAAAGAACCCGATGCAGTCGGATTCCTCTATGACAAACGTATAAAAGCCAACTTGTACCCACTTGGACTACATTGTAGGTATTGAAAGTCATTGTCTGAATAAAACTGTTCAAGCTCTGGTATAGGTTCATACTCAACACACACAATTCTCATTCCAATTAACTTATACATTACATCACATTTTTCAAGTGCTAATTCCAACACTTTGGAACCAGGCACAACTCCCTTATACCTATCCGATCTACCTAGTTGTGCAATCAAAATAGTACTTACAGATGTTGCTTTCTTACTATACGCAATCTTTTGTCTCAAAGAACCCGAAGTGGTTCCTTCAAAATCGAACTGTTTGTTTTTAAGAGTAAAATACCCAATTATTTCATCATTATTATCTTCGTCAATAATTAAGTGGGTTCTTGCATGTACCCTTTTTTCACTATCAATTGCTTGATACTTTAAAAAATCTTCCACCCAGGGATTCTTTTCGCATGAAAAAGAGGAGAGGTAATCACGTACTTCGCTCTCCTCTGCAACTCTTATAAGATTTGCTAAACTGATTACTTGCATTTTCTTCTTTTAAGAATATTAGAAGCATGAGCGATTGCTTCATCATCACTCATGTTATGATCATGAAATACGTTGCTTTTTTTTAATTTAACCGGGGAGGCGGAAACAATCTTTCTAGCTGCTTCTTCTTCTAAAATATACTGTTCATTCATTGCTAAGACAGCCATTTCATTTTCCTCCTTTTCGTTTTTGCGCATATAACTTCACCACTTTTCCATACAGAATAGTAGTACAGTATATGGCATCTTTTTCTATATTATACCTTTCTACAAAATGAAAAACAAGAAAATCTATAAAATTGGGCTACTAATCTATCAATCTTTTTGTAACACAAACTTAGAAACAAGATTCCTTCTGGAAATATGTACGGAAAGTAGGTGTTAAATATGTCATAGAAAATCCCGTTATATCTCGTTTTTCTGGAGAGTAGAATAGTAGGATTTTAAAACGAAGGTAATCATTCATATGATTTTACTCAAAGGAGAGAATGGAAAATGGAACAGAATTTATTTGACTTTTTAACACCAGAAACAAAAGAAACGATCAGTCAGAATGGGAATAAACTGGTGGCACTCATGGCACTACATTTGTTTACAGAAACAGCAAAGGAACCAGAACAACTTTTGAAAAACTGAGTTCCGGAAGCAAACAAGGACGGTTCGAGACCAGTGAAAAAGTCGATTT
>NZ_JBGUAU010000065.1:0-3753 GCF_041820985.1 Evansella sp. AB-rgal1 | reverse complement strand
TACCTGTCCCCGTGTCCACCTTAATTGGGCAAATAAGAACTGTCCCTGTTTGCCAAGTGCTACTTTTTAGTACTGTGAATTCCTCTATTCGTGGTACTTCAATATTTTTTGTATTAATTCTTCTGGATTCTCTCTACCATCTACATTAATTCGTGGGATAGTATACCGAGACTGTTTATTACTCATAATTCCTTCCTCAACAGTATAAGACAGTTTATATCCTATTTCTTTCAATATTTCAATTACAGTTTCATTGTAACCACCATACGGATATGTAAAAGAGTACACTTCATTCCCAACATTCTTTTCTATTTCCAGTTTAATTTTTAATAAATCTTCAAATATCCTTTGTTTATATTCTTCTTCTGACTCTTCTATTCCATCAGTTACCATTTTAGTCGAAAGAACAGGGCCCTTCCCATTTATACCTTCAATAGAATAATGATGATCGTATGTATGACTTTGAATGTCTATCCAACCAGATTCATACATCTCCTTAGCCTGTTCCCAACTGAAATGAGGAAATTCTCCAGGAGTTTGGCCGCGAGAATGTCCTATCACATATAAAGTTGCATACATTTCTTGTTCTTGTAAAATTGGATAAGCTAATTTAAAATTGCTCAAATAACCATCATCTATTGTAATCACTAATGGATTTTCTGGTAGTTGTTTACCTTCCGTTAAATGAAGTAATAAGTCTTTTTCCCTAATTGAAGTAAATCCTGCTTCTTTTAAAGCTATTAGTTGTTGTCGAAATAAATTGGGATCGACTATTAAGCTTGTTGCAGCATCTTGCTCAAAATGATGATACATTAATACAGTAATTATTGGATTTTCTTCAATATCTTCATTGCATCCAACTAAAATGAGGATACTTAATATCAGGAAACTAACTTTACATCTATACAAGTAATAACACCTCACAATTGATAACTACTAGTTAATTTTATCATGAAGTATTAGTTTTTACATTAAAACTAGTAACAATTCAGTCGTATAACCCTACCGGACTCAACAAAAAGACTGCTTATAGGACATTTGGACATATTTAGTGTAGTTACTAGGTACCTTTTTCTAGTATAATTCCATTTTTACTATTGTGGGAATTTACTAAGAAAAACCCTACAGAGAATACTCTGTAGGGTTTTAACAATTGTAGTTTATTTTATTATTGAACTACTCGCCTTTAATGTAAATGTACCACCATTAGGCTTAAGAACTGTGATTTCAAATGAACCACCAGCATCTACATCAGCAACGCTCGTTACACGGTCTCCGTTTGCTTTTCTGAAGTTTGAACCAGTGTTTTGAGTTAATCCAACTTGCATACTAGCACCGTATTGATCTCTTTGAGCTAAATCAGCAACTATAGCATCAAGGTTAGCTCTGTTAGTATGAGGAACAGACACAGTTGTAGCATTAATTCTATTTGCTAGATTTGAAGGAATCACTAAATCTGTTAATACTGGAGCTTCTTTTGATACTTTAAGTTCTCCAGTTTTAGTATTTCCATAAGCAGATACAATAAAGTTAACGTCTGCTACTTTTGCAGTTCCAGCATAGCTAGGAGCAGATGCAACAGCAATTTTTCTGTTTGCTGGGTCGTAAGTAGCTACTTGACCGTTTGAAGTAAATGTCACTGCATTAGCAGGAATTAATGCACGGTTTCCATTTGTATCTACACCGTATACTTTCAATTCATAGTCAGCAAATCCAGCTGTTCCCTCTGCTGTTACTCCATCGTTAAGAACTGATACTGAACCGAATTCTAAGCTTGTAACATCGCTTGCTTCAATAACTTGTGATGTATAACGGTATGATGAATTAGAAACTGGTTGAGCATCTCCATCAGTATCAACTTTTAGTAAACTAATAGTGATGTTAGAAGCACCTTTAGTTGCTCCAGCACCTAAAGTAACTGTATTGTTATTACCATCAAGTGTATCATTAGACACTGTTACATTTGCATTATTACTTGTAACTTTTACTTGATAGTTACCAGGAGCATCACCAATAGTTGGATTAGTACTCATTGTTCTACCATATTGATCTCTAAAAGTAAGGTTGTTAGCTGTTAATGGAATAGAATCGCCTGCAATAATGTTGCTCTCAATGTTTTTGATACCACTTACAGAAGCAGCATGAGCATTTGCACGAAGATTAACCGCACGTTGTACAACTTCTGTTCCAGTTGTAGCAATGATTGTTATATTTCTATCTTGTGCTAGTGCATTTGCATTATCTACACCAGAAGTATTAACTTCTAAGTAAACTTTATTATCTGTAAAGTCTCTTACGAAGTTAACATTGTTATTTGCTAATCCCGTAGGTGCATTAGCAATACTGAAGTTAACAGCGTTCAGTGTATTAACATTTGTTACCTCATTACCTTCTTGATCTAATGCTGTAAATGGAATGCGGAAAGTTTCTCCAGCAACAGCCATTGTAGGAGCACCAAGAGTTAATTTTTGTACCGCTAGTGCAGCAGGTACTTCTAATTTATATGATGCAGATTGACCTGAAGTAGCAGATATAAAGTTAAAGTTAGTTGTACCTTGCGAGAAAGTAACACTACTTGTTAATGGTACTGAAATATAATCTACACCATCAACACGTACGTCAGTAGCCCCGGCAAAATTTAAAGTTGCAATATTTGTGTTTGTGTTACTAGCTACAAAAGTTGTTCCAGGTTGACCTAATTGAGTAGCATTTAATGCATTACCATATTGGTCTTTAGCTTGAATCAATAGGCTATATCCATTTGTAGATTCACCAGCACGTGGCGCTCCTAATGTAGCATGGTGTAAACCTTTTACATCAAAAGATGAAACTAAAGCTTGAGAAGATACCTTAACTGTTTTTGATACAAATTTACCACTATTAGCATTTAATAGAGAAACTGTAACATTAGACTCTAATGTAAATCCATTAGTATTTCCAATTGTTAATACACCATTTGCAGCGGATGTAACACTACCTACACTAGTTGTAGCAGTAACATTTACATCATCAGTAATGTTTTCTCCGTATTGGTTTTTCACTTGATATGCTATTGTTGCAGAAGTTCTAGAAGTGTTGTTATTAACTATTGCTACGTCAGAAGGAATTGTGATTTCTTCCACACGCTCATCTGCTAATTCAAATTTGTAAGAAACTTCTTCTTCTCCTTCTTTAACAACAAGAACATAGTCTCCACCAACAAATTTATTAGGAAGCTCTAAAGATACTTCTTTACGATCTTCAGTAAATACTTTTTCAGAAACATTAACTACAGCTCCACCTTCACGTTGTAATTCAACAACAGCGTCAGCAGAAAGAGCTTTATTAAATTTAGCAACAACAGTTGTGCTATTAGAAGCAGCAACAGATTGAACTACTAAATCTCCAGCAATGCGTTGTTCTACAATTTGTTTAACTCCTGCATCACGATATAAGAATGTAGCAAATTGCTCACGTAATACTGGACGATCTGTTCCGTATTGAGTTGCGGAAACACCTTGAGTAAGCTCAGCTTGGTAGATTGCTTTAATGTAATTTTCGTAGAAACCAGCAATATCTCCAAATGGAGTTTCTAAGTCAGAAGCATCAGCTAATTCAAGAGCTCTTGTTAGGATAGCTGCCATTTGTCCACGAGTTAAAGTATCAGTTGGGGCAAATTTATCAGCAGATACTCCAGTAATAATTCCCGTAAAAAGTAGCACCTACTCGCGTGGGATCAAATTCTAAAAGCCTGAGTAGGTGCTACGTTAATTT
>NZ_JBGUAU010000064.1:0-4372 GCF_041820985.1 Evansella sp. AB-rgal1 | reverse complement strand
AAAAAGTAAATTGCGGGTGTGGCGGAATTGGCAGACGCGCTAGACTTAGGATCTAGTGTCTTATGACGTGGGGGTTCGACTCCCTTCACCCGCACCAATTTTATTTGGTGTAAACAAGCAAAATAATAATTAAATGCGCCCTTAGCTCAGCTGGATAGAGCATGGCACTTCTAATGCCAGGGTCGGAGGTTCGAATCCTCTAGGGTGCGCCACATAAGTAGTAAACTTTTTTATAATACATAACTAATAAAATGCCCAACTTTTGTTGGGTTTTTTTGATATATAAAATCCTCTAAAATAGATATCTATCATTTTTCTTGCGCAGAATTTGACTATTTTTTTAAAATGGTATATAATTTGTGCAAATGTAAAGGAGGAGATAGCGATGATAATAAAAAACTCTGAAATAACTGAAATACTTGACAGTTTTGAGGGCTATCTCTATGAAAAAGGACGATCCGAAAATACAGTAAAAACGTATCGAGGTGTACTTCACTCGTTTTTTAAATGGTTGAAAACATACGGAAAATCAGTGGAAAACTTATCACATCAAGATATACAACTTTATATTGACTTTTTAGTAAAAGAGAAAAGAAGTGTTACTACAATAAAAAAAATATATAATACAATTAATTCTTTTGCTAAGTTTATAGAAAAATATGAGTTAACAAAAGGTATTCAACTTCCGGAGATAGAAAATAGCGAAAAGTCTCCCCCCGACTTCTTAACAAAAGAAGAAATAGAAGATTTAATATCAACGATGGAATTAGATGGAAATATACGTAATTTAGCAATTGTCTATACCTTATTGAAAACAGGAATTCGAGTTTCAGAACTCTGCTCTTTAAACAAAAATGATATTGAGTTAAATAATAAGAGTCTTACAGGGCAATTGGTAGTTAGAAATAAAGTAGATGCTGATGAACGGACCATCCCGCTTCCGAGGTCATTAGTTCATCATTTAAAAGAGTATGTAGAATCAAGGACTGACAACGAGGAAGCTCTATTTTTATCTAACTATCAAAAAAGAATTTCAGTACGCACAGTACAGCATACATTAAAGCAACACGGAGTACATCCACATAAACTTCGACATACGTTCTGTTACGAGTTAATTGAAAAAGGATTAGATTTATCGATTGTAGCCCAATTAGCAGGTCATTCTGACGTAAATATCACAAAACAATATACAAAACTAGCAAAAAATGTGAAAAAAGTAGACATGAAATACGCATAAGGAAAAGCCTAGATTTCTAGGCTTTTTTCTTATGCTTACTAGTTAACTAGTATCCTAAGTGATAAAACTAAACCGCCTACCACAAATAGAGAAAAAATACCAAAGAGAAGAAAAAGCATATGTAAGATGTTATGATGAAATGTATATGGAAGGGGTAGTAATTAATGACTCATAAACAAAAATATAAAAAATATATAGCTCTAATCTTTCTTGTTACTTTTTCTATACTTTCTTTTGGTTGTGGAGAAGGTGAAAATACTGATAATAAAAGGTCAGGTGTAAATCAAGAAGAATTTTCAGATATTCCTGATGCTACCAATGAAATTATGGATGAAGATAATACCGGTCACATAAATGGTAACGGTGGGAAGAATGAAGAAAATGTGAGTAGTTCCTCTACAGTAAAAGGTGATATGGAAGTTCATTACATAGATGTTGGTCAAGGTAAAGCTACTTTATTGAAAGGGCCTAGTTTTACAATCTTATTTGATGCAGGAAGACACGATAGAAATGACGTTGTACCTTATCTTCAAAAGTTAGATATTAAAATGATTGATTTGTTAGTTGGTACACATCCTCATGCAGATCATATTGGTCAAATAGATAGTGTTATGGATAATTTTATAGTAAAAGAAGTTTGGATGTCAGGTGATGAGCATACTTCCCAGACATTTGAACGAGTGTTAGATTCCATTCTTGCAAGTGATGCAGATTATCATGAACCAAGGGCCGGTGAAACATATACAATAGGGTCAGCAATTATTGAGGTTATAAACCCAGAGCGTTTAACTGGTAATTTTCACGAAGGTAGTATTTCTGTGAGGATAGTTTATGGGAACATTGCGTTTTTGTTTACAGGAGATGCAGAGCACCAAACAGAACGAGCGATGATAAATCGTGGTCATGAATTAAAAGCGAATATTTTCCATTTGGGTCATCATGGTTCAAGTACATCGAATACGAAAGAATTTTTAGATAAAGTTAACCCTGAAATTACTATTTATAGTGCGGGAGAAAATAATAGTTATGGGCATCCTCATGTGGAGGTTGTAACAGAAATAACTAATAGAAATGTTCCTATATATGGTACCGATATTCATGGCACGATTATTGTTAAAACGGATGGGAAATCATACTCCGTTTATACAGAAAAAACAGGAACAGTTGCAGTTAATGATAGACAAGAAGATAACAATAGAGGAAAAAATGAAGCCGATCAGCCCTCTTCGACTAATAATTGTGTAGATATTAATTCAGCTTCAAAAGAATTATTGACTACGATTATTCATATTGGGGATGCGAGAGCCGAGGAACTTATTAAATCGCGTCCTTTTCAATCAATAAATGGATTAACTAGCATTAATGGGATAGGATCAGCGAGACTGAATGATATTAAAGATCAGGGTTTAGCTTGCTTAAATTAGGAGGAATGTAGTTTGGATAAAGCTGTTGTAGATCGAATTGTAGATGGAGATAAAGTAGTTCTTTTAGTAGGAGAAGAAGAGAAGGAGATGATTTTATCGTTATCTCAGTTACCTGAAGATGTGAAAGAAGGTTCTTGGGTTCGTGTAGTATTTAATAATGAGGAAGTAATTACCATTGAATTAGATAACGATGAAACAAACAGTCGAAAACAGAGAATTAAAAGCAAAATGGAGCTTCTTAAGCAACGATCTAAAAAGAATAGATGATTATTTTAGTGGGCATTGAAAGCAGTTAAAAGTTGTTCTCAAATGCCCAATCTTTTTATATATTCATTCTTTTATTGTGCTTTTGAATGACTACAAGCAGTAATAGTTAATTTAATATATATGTCTAACATATAATGATGTCCAAATAAATAGCCATAACTACTTCAAAGGTGGATTATTATGAAAGAAATACTTATTGAATGTTAGCTGACTATGTTTTTTGCTGTCACATTTATTTTAAACCGCTCAATGGAATTGGCGGGAGGTAGTTGGAGTAGGAACATGAGCGTAGAGTTTTGAATTATTTATGTAAAAAAATGGTATACATTTGAACCCTTTTATCGTTTTCTTTCGTAAATAAATTATTACGACATCAGAAAGGGGTTACTATAATGAAAAAACAGTTAGTATTTCTATTATTTTTATCAATAGTACTTGTCACTGCTTGTAACAATAGTGAGGAATTATCTGGACAAACTTTTAATGTTGCATATTCTCCAGTAATGCAAGAGGATGTTAATAGCCCTAATAAGCATTACTCTATTATGACATTAGAATTTTTGGAAGGTAATAAAGTAATCACTAATGCAATTCATGATGGAGAAGGAGCATATGAGTTAAACGATGATGAACTGGTCCTTCGTTTCGAAAATGATTATGAGTTTTTAGAAATAACATTTGTAGTTACTGAAAGTGACAAAGATTTCAGTAAGTATTCAGCAGTAATCAGTGGTGTTGATTATACTATTACGGATACTGACATAATAAGGCATTTGCAAAATTTAGCTTTAAAATTATTTATAGATATGCCAGTTGAATTCATTAAAAAGTAGAAAGAAAAGCCATACATTACTTTAAGAAAAAAAGGACCATCCAAACTAGAAGTGTCTAGTTTGAATGGTCCTTTTCCTTATCTAAAATTGAGTTTATTCTTCAATGATTCTCCTATTTCTTTTTTCCACCCGGAAACTCCGAAAGGTTAGGCATGGACATAGTTCCTGAACGAAGTGTACATAGCAACTCATTATTTCCGTTTTTTAATAACAACGCTTACAACATCAATACTTTTCATTTTGTGAAACCTCCTAAATCTAGTTTTATCAACTTTATGTTTGGGAATAATTAATTATATATCAAAATTTAAACCACTTGTATTGTAAAAAATAGTATGGTAAGCTATTAAATCTGTGACACAAACTTCAATGATTGCGCAAAATCTTTTACAGATGTGATTGTATTCTAAAAAAATAATAATTTCATCATCACTTGTTGCGCAGAATTCATAATTTTGTTATTGTAGATATTGTCGCTGAAATGCGGAAGAAGAAAAACAAAAATACTTGCGTAGAATTAGTTATTGTGATATAATTATTTCTGCGGCAAAAAACGAGATTTTCAATTAATAAAAAAATATTGACATTTTTATATTATGTTGGTATAATTT
>NZ_JBGUAU010000063.1:0-4463 GCF_041820985.1 Evansella sp. AB-rgal1 | reverse complement strand
GTTGTGAATGCTGTTAACATCCTTTGTTAAGTCTCATTATACTTTTCAAATATTCTGAAACAACAAAATTGTCACATAATCTAACAGGGTATTTTACGAATGATTTACCAGGAAAGCGCTGTCATTGTTAGTCTAATAAGCTGAAATCCACTTTTATTATTATCAATTATTAGGGTAGTTTACCTTTTTAAAAAACTTGCCCAGTTTTGATATGAGAGGAGACAGTAACCTTCGGAAAATAAAAAGTTTGTTTTTGAAAACCTATCATTACTATTCTTGCAAAGGATCGTGTCACATGAACTAGTAAAATCAAAAAGTCACAAAACGTTCAGGGACCAGGTCCCCGAAAATTTTGTGACTATTTTACGATAGCAAGTACCATTCTCTCTTTGCCATTTATATCATTTTTCACTTCCACTTGTTCACATTGTGGATATACCTCTCGAATGAGCTTAGCTACAGCTTCCCCTTGACCGTGACCAATTTCAAGTCCTATCAAGCCTGGTTTCAATAACACTTCGGGGATCTGCTTCACTAGGTTGCGGTACACATCTAGCCCATCATCACCAGCGAATAAGGCCAAACTTGGTTCATGATCAACCACATTTTCTTTCATAAAGCTTCTATCACCTTCAGGAATATATGGAGGATTTGATAAAACCACATTAACTTTTTCTCCCCGATCAATCAATGGACTTAACAGATCACCTTCAATAAACTCGACATCTGCGCCTAATTCAAGAGCATTCTCCTTAGCAACCCTCAAAGCACTCGGAGATATATCTACCGCAACTATTTCGCTAGGTATAGCAACTTCTAGCTTCATTGTTACCGCTATTATCCCACTACCTGTTCCAACATCAACTATCCTTAGACTTGAATTGCCATCAGGCTTACAAGTTTCCTCAGCGTTCCCCCTACAAACTTCTGGAATCTTGTGCAAAACAGCCACAATTAGCTCCTCTGTCTCTGGTCGAGGAATTAATACATCCCCATTCACTCGAAACTGCCGACCATAAAACTCCTCTGAACCAATAATATGTTGTACAGGTACACCACTTGCAGCACGTTCCACGTTCTCTACGAATGCATGAAGCATATCTTGATCCAAAATCGCCATTCGTTCCGCAAGCAATCGTGCTCTATTCCATCCTGTGTGATATATTAATAAAAGTTCACCAATGCGACTTTCATAATTATGTTTTTGTAAAAAAGAAGAAGCCCAACGTAGGGCCTCAAAAACTTTCATTTCGTTGTTTTTCATCTTTAACGCTCCCGAACTTCTTTTTACATTGTCTACCCTGAAAATACACGTATCAGACTAATATGGAATACTAACTTTGTTGGTTGTATTCCATTCGCTACTGCCCACTCCCTTTCCTGTTGGGAGTTGGCAAGCCTCCTCGAAGAATTCCGCCTAAGTACATGCCCACGTCCTGTGGAGAACGGCGTCATGTCGCCATCCTGGCTCCGCTCTGCGGTGTCTCGCCTCTACTCTACTTCCCACTGGAGTTCCGTGGGCATGCGCTCATTTCATTTAATGTTGATGTTACTACAGCACCTAATAAAGTATTTTCATCTTCCATGGTGCATGCATCACTTGTATGGAGGTCTAACAAAAATTGGGGTTGCATCTTCAAAAATGTTTTCATCAGGAAACCAACAATCCTTTACTCCCCTGCTTCCTCCATCATTCTTGATTGCTCTTCAATAATCAACGCATCGAGGATCTCATCGATTTTCCCCTCAAGAATGGTATCAAGCTTCTGAAGTGTAAGACCAATTCGATGGTCTGTCACACGGCTTTGTGGGAAATTGTACGTACGAATTCGCTCCGAGCGATCTCCCGTACCAACAGCAGACTTACGGTTTTGCGCATACTCCGCTTCCGCCTCTTTACGGAACTTATCATAAACACGAGCCCGCAAAACCTTCATCGCCTTTTCCTTATTCTTAATTTGTGACTTCTCATCCTGACACGACACAACAACACCTGTTGGAATATGTGTCAAACGAACTGCAGACATCGTCGTATTTACACTCTGTCCACCAGGACCACTAGAAGTGAACGTATCAACACGAATATCCTTATCATGAATATCCACTTCCACCTCTTCTGCTTCAGGAAGCACCGCAACCGTAGCAGTAGAAGTATGGATTCGACCACCAGACTCCGTAGAAGGAACACGCTGAACACGATGCGCACCATTCTCATACTTCATCTTCGAATACGCACCCTTACCATTAATCATAAAGATAATCTCTTTATATCCACCAATATCGTTTTCACTCGCCTCAATTACCTCCGGACGCCAGCCCTGAGTCTCCGCATAACGAGAATACATACGATATAAATCACCAGCAAACAACGCCGCCTCATCACCACCAGCAGCACCACGAATCTCCACAATAACATTCTTGTCATCATTCGGATCCTTCGGCAGAAGAAGTACATGCAACTTCTCCTCTAACGGAGGCAACTGCTCACGAAGCTCCTCCATCTCCATCTTCACCATCTCATACATCTCATCATCTAAATCATCATCCAGCATCGCCTTTGCATCATCCAACTGCTTCTTAACAACTTTATATTCACGATAAGTCTCCACCGTCTTCGCAATATCCGACTGCTCCTTCGAATAATCACGAAGCTTCTTCGTATCACTAATCACATCCGGATCCATTAACAACTCATTCAATCTCTCGTAACGCTCTTCAACAACCTCTAAACGATCAAACACGTATATTCACCTCATCATATATTGACGCTCAACAGTCTTATTATAGTATACCGACAAACTTTTGTAAAAATGAATTAATGAAGGCCCCTTTTTTGCTTTCTGGAAAACAAAAGCCCTCCATCCTAACCATGACGTTTTCTTGTGTCCGTTTCATTCCCAGTTCAACTCTCTGAATGAAAACCCTCTCTCACCACTTTCAGCGACAATCCCTAAAAATATACTATGAACTTTCCACATAATTGTTTTTTTCTTTCTCATAAAGGGAACTGTAATAGATACATACATAGAAAATATTTTTCCATAGAGGAGGTCCTTTAATGAAAGTTGTCATCATCGGCGGCGATGCTGCTGGCATGAGCGCTGCCATGCAAATCGTGAGAAATAATAAAGAAGCAAACATTACCGTTTTCGAAAAAGGAAAGACATATTCGTATGCCCAATGCGGACTCCCCTATTATCTAGGAGGTCTGATCCCAGAAACAGATATGCTTATCGCCCGAACCATTGACACATTCCGTAATGAGTATGGGATCGACGCTCGAACAGAGCATGAAGTTACCTTCCTAGATCCGAAGTTACAAGTAGTTTCCGGTATTGATAAAGCAACAGGGAAAGAATTTCATCAAACGTATGATAAATTACTTATTGCAACAGGTGCATCTCCCATCATCCCTCCTGTAGACGGAAAGGATTTGGATGGCATCCATGTTTTAAAAACAATACCTGATGCAGAAAGAATTGCCGAGGATATGAAGGAAGATGCCCTTAACATCACGATCATAGGTGGTGGCTATATTGGACTCGAGGTTGCAGAAAACCTCGTTCAAAAAGGGAAAAAAGTACGAATTATTGATATGGCTAAACGCCTCGGTAATGTGTATGACGAAGAAGTAAGTGAACTCATCCATGAAGAAGCGGCGAAACAAGGAATTGAGCATGTTCTTGAAGAAACCGTTCAACGTTTTGAAGGAAAAGACAGAGTAGAACATGTAGTTACTGATAAAGACACCTATCGTGCTGATGTAGTTAATGTGGCAGTTGGTGTGAAACCAAACACGAGTTTTGCAAAAGAAGCAGGAGTAAACTTACATCCCTCTGGTGCAATCATCGTGAACCCATATATGGAAACGAATGTGGAGAATGTTTATGCAGCTGGGGATTGCGCTACACAATTTAACCGAATCAAAGAGTTAGATGACTATATTCCCCTTGGTACTCACGCCAACAAACAAGGTCGCGTAGCCGGAAGCAATATTGCAGGAGTTACGAAAACCTTCCAAGGAGTTGTAGGATCATCTATTATGAAGTTTTTTGATTTGACCATAGGTCGAACCGGCTTGAGTGAAGAGGAAGCTACTCGACTTCGGATCCCATACGAACCGTTGGAGTTTACTGGCCGCTCTCATGCAGGTTATTACCCAAACAGCGACAAACTTTTCATGAAGCTCCTGCGGCACAAGGAAACCGATCGATTATTGGGCGTTCAAGCTGTTGGGAAAACTGGAGTGGATAAACGAATCGATGTGGCCGCTACCGCTCTTTACCATAGGATGACCATCGCCGACATAGAAAATCTCGATCTAAGTTACGCTCCACCATTCAACGGCGTCTGGGATCCACTGCAGCAAGCTGCGAGAAGATATTAAAATAAGCAAATCAAAAGCACGGCACGGAAAAAAAGCTCTTTTTCCGTGCCCTTTTTGTGTACATACCACTAATTTG
>NZ_JBGUAU010000062.1:0-5501 GCF_041820985.1 Evansella sp. AB-rgal1 | reverse complement strand
GTATTATATAAAATACAAAAATGTTTGTCAACAACTTTTACAATGTTTTTTGTCATTTGTTTTTAGCGACATTTAATACTATATCACGATAACTTGGTCATTGCAATAGTTTTTTGTTTTTTATTTTAAACTATACATCAGTTTTTTTGACGACTTGAAAAGTATATATAGATTTTCAACAAGAGTCAATAGAAACTAAAACTTTTTTCTATCATAATACTTTACTTCGGCAATGTAATATTTAATGTATCTTTCTTTACGTCAATAAATAGTTAAGTACGCAACATTTTCCCTCTTCATAATATACATACTTTATTATATAGCGATGCCCCCACGTCTCGGTTCAAGATTTATGTTAAGTAACAAACATTTAAAATGTAATCTAATTGTTCCAAAATAGTTACCTTTTTGAGCTAAAAGCTCATTAATAAAGAAAGAAATTAATATTTTCCGTTAACCATATAATATTGTGGTTGACAATAAAACCTTCGCTATTATACGCTATCGTTAACGCATAACATAATGCGGTTAACGAATAGAGGAGGAATAACTATGGAATCAAATAAAAACAGAAAGAAATTATTATCAGTAATTAATTTAACAAAAGCAGCAATGTTTATCGCACTGATGGCTATAAGCGCTAATTTATTTTCAATTATTATGATTGGACCAGTTCCGCTCACTTTCCAAACGCTTATTGCAATCTTAGCTGGGGTTTTATTAGGGATGAAATTAGGTACGTTTGCTATGGTTGGCTACGCAATTGTGGGATTACTAGGTGCACCTATATTTGCAAACTTGCAAGGAGGACTTGCGGTCGCTACAAGACCTACGTTTGGATTTATTCTATCTTTTATCTTCATTGCATTTATTGTGGGTTACATAATTGAAAAATCAAAAAAACGCTCTACCCTTACATACTTCATCGCGTGTTTTGCTGGGTTATTTATAAATTATGGAATCGGAATTCCTTATCTATATCTTTACTCTCAATATATTTTAGAGTTAAGCGATCTAACATTATTGGCTACAATTATTGGCAATCTTCCTTTTTTTATTAAAGATGTTATTTTTACTGCAGCAGCAGCTTCTATATGCCCTCGCCTTGTTGCAGCAGTAGAACATTCAAAAACAAATCAACTTCAACGTCCAGCTTAAAATGTAGAAGATGCTCCATGGATCTACCCACTTGAGATTAACGGCGGAATGTTCCTACTTAACTCCGAAATAAAAAGATTTGTCGATAAAAAAACGCTTTTTGTATTTAATCGGGCAGATTATAATTTACGAGGGATAGCGCCTATAGCTATATATCTTTCTAAGGTGCAAAAAAGTTATTACATTATGAGTCCGAAATTAAGAAAAGCGCAAGGTGTCATGTCGACATCCTGACTCCCGGCGAAATGCACATGTTCTGGACGAATGAAAAGCGGAATCCGCTTGCAATCTGCGAAGAAAAATGTTCTTTCAATTGAAAAGTGCTTTTTACTTTTTCAACTGGAAGGTTATTTTTCATAGCAGATAGCAGATGTAGCTAGACAAAAAAAGTGCTTTTTTCTTTTCATCGTCCAGGTTATTTGACACGAGGTCATGGCGCCTGGAGCTAGACAACTTTCTAAGTCCAAAAATGTTATAATTTCTTATCTTTTAACAAAAGGAATGTCCAGACTAGTTTTCCTCTGGGCATTCCTTCTATTTTTATATAGAACAAAATCTTTTTATACAAATAGTAACTATCCTCTGTAGGTTTAACCTGATTTATAATGACCGAACATTGAAATTAGATAAAACTAATTCCCCATCTCTAGTAATAAAAGTAAAGGTCGCTCTTAAACAATCGCTAGGAGGAAATCCTAATCTACTATAATGATACATTCCTTCCGATTCATTATAATAGCGAATAGTAATGTCGTCTATTTCAATAATATATTTATCTTCCTTTTTATTGATTGTAATCTGTTCATCTAGAACTAACTTCAACCCTGGGTTTAGTATTGTATCTCGCACTAAACTATAATAACCCTCGCTAAGATTTGGAGAATAATATGATTCTCTGGAAGTTAATAAATAGTCCTGAAAGTTCCCAGCATAAACTAATAGATCCTCTGATTCTCTAAAAAAATGATTAATTACTTCAGATACAGTCTCTTCTGTCATGTACGGTCTTAAAAATTCTTCTACCTTTGCAATATCATCTAGTGATCCATTATAGAATTCACCATCAGCATGCTGATGATTTCCGTATAACTTTTCTACTTTACTAATTACTTCATAATACCTAGCCATAATCTCATGTTGATCCAATTCGCTCCCATTTATATTTTTTATGTAAACAAGAAATGTAATAACACATAACAGTATTGCTACAGTTCCTCTTTGCAAAGTTACCTTACTCATAGTAATTCCCCATTTTCTACTAATCTCATTTTTCTTCTATATTAATTAGACGTATGACAACTGGGAAATGTTTCATATATATTGCAAACAATTCACAAAAAGTTCAGGGACCAGGTCCCTGAACTTTTTGTGAACTATGAGAAATATGTTTTGTACGGATACAATGGAAAAGTGTTTTTTCAAGGGAGGCTTAAAAAAGAAGAAATCCAGACATTGAAAATTATATTTTCAATGTCTGGATTTTAAAACAGATAAAAATATTTACATATTTATACTAAGTAAGCATTGTTGAAAACTACGATTGCAGTCATCACCCTATATAGATCGAACTTTTTTTAACTAATACCCAATGAGAGCAATATAATCCAGTTGAATAGTGAAAGAAATTTTATTAATTAAGATTGTCTACGGCTGCTCTTTCGATTGCAAGTCCTTTTGTATAGCGTTCCATAAATTGTTCAAATCCTGCCACATCTTTTGGATCAGGAGATACGGTCACACTGTTTTGACCTGCAAAAACTCTATTGTTTAAATACTCTTCTAGAGTTTGATTATCCCCTTTGTTAACCATATAGGATGCAAGAAGAGCAATACCCCATGCTCCCCCTTCTCCTGCAGTTTCCATAACGGAAACAGGAACATTGAGAGCAGCGGACAAGATACTTTGGCCAACACCTTCTGTCTTAAATATTCCACCATGTCCTAATATTTCATCAAGCTTTACATTTTCTTCCTTTAAAAGAATATCCATTCCTAATTTCATGGCACCAAACGCTGTAAATAAATGAACACGCATGAAATTAGCAAGGTTGAAGTTGCTACCGGAAGAACGAACAAACAATGGACGCCCTTCTTCAAAATGAGTCATGTGTTCCCCCGATAAATAACCATAGGAAAGTAAACCGCCACCGTCAGAATCTCCTTGAAGGGCCATATTAAATAACGTTCCATACAACTTATCTGGGTCCACATCCATCCCCATAGATTTTGCAAATTCTTCAAATAACCCTATCCAAGCATTCAGGTCTGAAGAACAGTTATTCGAGTGAGCCATCGCTACTAGATTACCTGTCGGTGTGGTTACAAGATCAATTTCTGGATGTACTTTGGACAAATCCTTTTCCAATACAACCATAGCAAAAGCAGATGTACCAGCAGACACATTACCAGTTCGCTTCGCTACACTATTTGTTGCGACCATACCAGTTCCTGCATCCCCCTCTGGAGGGCAAAGGGGAATACCAGCCTGTAACTCTCCAGTAACATCCAATAGCTTTGCTCCATCTTCGGTAAGGACACCAGCGTTTTCACCAGCTACCAATACCTCTGGGAGAATATCCTCCAATTTCCATGGTAGATTCTTTGGTGCAATGAGATCATTAAATTGAGTAAGCATTGTTTGATTATATTTCTTCGTATTTAAGTCAATTGGGAATACACCGGAAGCTTCTCCAACACCTAGAACTTTCTTTCCTGTAAGCTTCCAGTGGATATAACCAGCTATCGTGGTTTGGAAGCTAATATTACCAATATGTTCTTCTTGGTTTAAGATCGCTTGATAAAGATGGGCAATACTCCATCTTTGAGGGATGTTATAATTAAAAAGTTCCGTTAACTCCGCAGAAGCTTGTTCGGTAATATTGTTACGCCACGTACGGAATGGTACAAGAAGCTCTCCATCCGCATCGAAAGTCATATAACCATGCATCATTCCACTAAAACCAATGGCTCCTACTTTTTGTAAACTAACTCCGTATTGTTGTTTCACATCGTTAGCCATCTTTAGATAGCTGTTTTGTAATCCCTTCCAAATTTCCTCAGCACTATACGTCCAAATATTGTTCTCATAGCTATTCTCCCAATTGTGACTACCAGAGGCAATTGGTTCATTATTTTCTCCGATGAGAACCGCTTTAATTCTAGTTGAGCCAAATTCAATACCAAGCGATGTTTTCCCATTCTGAATGACATCCTTAACTTTATTATGCATGATGATTCCTCCCTTAATCGATTACCTATATACGTATTCTAAAATACTTACCCTTTACTGAGCCACTTCATACTTTTCTTAATCTGAAATAAATTCCTCTAAAGGAACGTTAAACTTTACAAGTAAAAATATTAATTGTTGATAAAAAATTCACTACTTGCTTTTTAAATACGGCCAACCTTTTTCATCCCAAAACAGCGGCCTAATTTGTAGAGTTGGCTTCCCTTCGTTCCTAGCATCGTATACATGATTTACGAGAATGCTGGAGTCTCCAGAGAAGAATACAGCACAATGCCCAGGACCGATCCAGCGATCATCTCCTGCATCAATTAAGGTTCCGCCCCCCTCCATCATAGATACTCCATTTTTATCTATATATGTTCCAGTAATATCCTTCGATCTACCGACCACTATATTATAAGTACTGTCTACCCCCCGGCAGCAAAAGTCAAATGACACAAACTGATAAAAGTAACCTTCCTTATGTACGATAAATGGTGCTTCAATCGTATTTGGTTCCAACTGCCTTGTTGCTATCGTCATTAGCTTTGCATCCTGTGCCGGCTTCATTGTTTCTGAATCCAATTGAATAAGCTGAATTCCTCCCCAGAAGGAACCGAAGTTTAACCAAGGGCGTCCTTCCTCATCCACAATAAGATTGGCATCAATGGCATTGTAATCATCGTCCGCTGTTGAATGGATGACATAACCTTGATCCTTCCATTCAAAGTCAGGGTGTTTTGGATCCAACGTCGTATTGGTTACTAAGCCAATAACGGAAGTATTTTTCCCAAAAGTAGAGACGGAATAATACAAATAATAAACTCCATTATGTAGAGCAATATCAGGAGCCCAAATACTCTCCTCATCTTTTTCTGGTACATATTCCTTACACCATTCCGGCAAGGAGGAAAAAACAGGTTTTTCCTGCTTCCAATTAACTCCGTCTTCGGATGACTTCACCCCAATGCCTCTTCCTGTATGAAATACATACCAGCGGTTCCCTTCCTTGCTAATCACTGGATCGTGGGCCCAAATCGCTCCCTTAACATCCCAATTAACGTCGTAAAAATTAACGCCGCGAAAGCATTCTGAATTAAACATACTATCTTCT
>NZ_JBGUAU010000061.1:0-5885 GCF_041820985.1 Evansella sp. AB-rgal1 | reverse complement strand
CGGTATTTTATTGTATATTTCAGAGTGAAAACTTATTTGCTTTGACTTTGGTTGAAGCAAGAGTAAAACCCCCTTATGGTTTGTGTTTGGTCGTACTTACATTATACCATTTCAGGGGGTTTATTTGTGGTTAAAACCCTATTATATCAAGGGTTCAATCACCTGTTTTGTGTTTTCATAGACTCAACTAGATTGTAATAACTTGAAATAACTTCTCATTTTAAAGAAGATGTTATTCAAAATCCAGTTTTTATACCCTGCATAGTATTTTGTGGTGACTTTTTCACTGGTCTCGAACCGTCCCCGTTTGCCGTGATACAATAAAAAAATATATTAGAGATATAGAAGGGCGAACCGGCAGAGAGTTACCTAAAAACCAAATAGAGAAGTTGAAGGAAGCCTTAAGAAATAAAGAATACAAAAAAATGTCACCAATAGAAACAGCGAAGCATAGGGCAGAATTTGATAAAGTAAAAAATAAAGTAATTAAAGAGTGGGAAGAAAATACTGGGCAAAAGTGGCCTGTGTATAATGAAAATGTTATTTCAGAAAAAACAGGTAAAATAATTAGGAAACAAGGAGATAAGTATGATGCTCATCATATAATTGAAAATACTTTTGGCGGAGGACATGAATGGTGGAATATGCATCCTGCAAAATTCCCAAATGAGCATCAAGCTGGTATTCATGGAGCAGGTTCACCAGCAAATACACTATTTAAAGGAGGTAAAAAATAATGAGCTATGAATTTATTAAGGCAAACCAAGAAAATAGTTTTTATCCAGTGACTGAAAACGAAATAAAAGAGATTGAGAAGGAACTCGATTTAATATTTCCTAAGGAGTTAGTTAATTTTTATTTAGAGGTTGGCTACGGATTTATTGAAGGTTCTGAGTTTAATATTAATCGTATTATGGACCCATATTCAGTAAGGGATTTTCGATTAAGGGTTAATGATTTTGAGTTTTATCCCGACATAGAAATCTATGATGAATTTGAGAATAACAAACTAATATTTTTTGAAGGCAGTGAATCAGCTTTAATGTCAATAGAATTGACTGAAAATAATAGAAGTGCAGTTTACTATTATGATATTCAAATTGCGACTTCTCTTGAAGACTTTTTAAGAAAGATGGAAGAAAATGATAAATATTACTTGGAGTTACTAGCTGATTAAAGAACGATAATAAAACATACCTTGAATGGTTTTACGCCTTTCAAGGTTTTTTTCTTTAATTTATATTAAATTAACTGATATTTGAGTGAGACAAAAAGAAATAATTTGTTTGAGAATCGAGAGCTCATGATGGTAGTACCATCAAGGCATTATGTTTTAATACTTGGTTTGTGAAAATAATACGATAATTAGGCGAGATGACATTTTACATGCAGGAGGTAGCTTTGTATGGAATAATGACTATATAAACGATAATGACAAAGTTCGTGGCGATAAACAACGGGTATAGTAAAAAGGTGTTCGTACTTTATGTTGGCTCATAAAATATTTAGTTGTATTTTTACAA
Organism: Evansella sp. AB-rgal1; assembly: GCF_041820985.1. NCBI lineage: Bacteria > Bacillati > Bacillota > Bacilli > Caryophanales > Bacillaceae > Evansella > Evansella sp. AB-rgal1. The sequence goes on along the minus strand of NZ_JBGUAU010000061.1, from coordinate 4,362 downwards.
GAAACGGTCGTATAATACTCGCTATTCGTTAAAAAGGCGTTACATAAATTTTAATTTTCGTAACGGGAGGGTGAAAATTGAACGTTGTTGGGTATATACGAGTCTCTACACAAGGGCAAGCGAAAGATGGATACAGTTTGAAATATCAAGAAGATGAAATTAAAGCATACTGTTATGAACATGGCTTGAACTTGATACTTATTTTTAGAGATGAAGGAATTAGTGGCGCAAAACTAAATGAAGAAGCATTAGAAATAGACAGGGTGGGCTTACAGGAAATGTTGGCTCACCTTTCGTCTGTCCAGATTGATTATGTAATGGTGCTCAATACAAGTCGATTATGGAGGTCAGATATTGTGAAAGTGCTGATTCAACGAGAATTAAAGAATTATGGCTGTGATATTAAAAGCATTGAACAACCGTTTTACAGTATCCATAAGAAAGACCCGAACGACTTTTTGGTAAATGGCTTAATGGAGTTATTAGACCAATACCAACGGCTTGAAATTGCTCTCAAGCTAACGAAAGGGAGAAACAAGAAAGCGAAGGAAGGTGGTTATGCAGGAGGAAGAGCAACATTTGGTTATACGAAACAAAAGGGTGAAAAAGAATTAAGAATACATAATGGTCATGCAGAAGTAGTTAAACGATTATTTCAACTTAAACAAAAACATAAAAAATGGTCGCTGTCTAGGTTGGCAGAAGCACTAAATGATGAGGGTTATCGAACAACCCTAGGTAAAGCATTTACGAAAGTACAAGTGAAGCGAATATTAGACCGAGAAAGTTTTTATCAAGGGATTTATACATATGGACAAATACAAGCAAATGGCAAACATGAAGCAATAATTTAAAAGATTACTTAAAAAAGGGACTCATTTTCTTATAAGTTCTTCTGTAAGGTTGAAAATGGATAGGCTTTCGTACCAATGCGCACCGAATGGTGAACGCTCGAACTATGGTTGCCGGCATTTTCATTTAATTGAATAGGGGATGAGAACATGCATGAAAAACAGAAATATTTATATGTTGGAGTTGACTTGCATAAGCAACACCATGTAGCTGTGGTTATTAACTGTTGGCAGGAGAAGTTGGATGAAATAAAGTTTGAAAATAAACCTTCTGCTTTCTCCACGTTTTTACTAGATATTGATAAACTGATGGAAGAAGGATTGACGCCTGTATTTGGCTTAGAAGATGTTGGAGGCTATGGACGGTCGTTAGCACAATTCTTAACCGACCATGGACAGGTTGTAAAAGAAGTAAACCCAGCACTTTCATACGCTGAACGAAAAAGCCATATGACCACACAAAAAAGGAGGACAGTAGGGACAGGTTCCTTGTCCTCCTTTATTGGGGTTATTCTAGTATGGGAAGCGTGAATAGAGCTGAATTGCAACTCATACAACTAGTTTTCAAAGAACCAAAGTTTCAAAAACGTAGTATTAGGAGAAGATCTAAACTATTGTTTTTCCCTAGACTCGACAGAATACTAGTTCGTCAATTATAATAATGATAAGTTTTACAATCACTTTACTTACCACGTACACCTACAGTAAACACCACTTTACTACTACGCCCGTTTTAAATTGACCACCTTTTCTACTTCAAATCAGATTACCTCTATGATAAACTTCACCTCACTTAAGAAATTTCAGATTTTCCAGTCATAACTTTTTTTCACCCTAAACTAACTCACAATTAAATAAAAAATGATGGAGGAATAAAACAATGTCGTCAAAAGTCACTAGTATTGGCCTAAAGGGATTAGAAGGTTATCGTGTGCAAGTCGAGGCACAAGTGAAGGATGGAATGGAATCCTTTATTTTCGTAGGGCTACCGGATGCATCTGTGAAAGAATCAAAGGAGCGGGTAGCTGCCACACTCCATAGCATGGGGTTTCCAATCGTAGATAGGAAGGTCGTTATTAATCTATCACCTGCAGAAGTGAAAAAGAATGGACCACTGTTCGACCTTGCGATTGCAATTGCAGTACTAAAGAGTGGAGGTTTTCTTAAAAAGCAAGGGATACCATTTGAAACTGGATTCATTGGGGCCTTGTCTTTAGACGGAACTGTGTTACCGGTAGAAGGGATGATAGCAGCAATCTTAGCAGCGAAACGACTTTGTTTAAAGCGGTTGTACCTTCCCTTTGATCCTACCATTCCTCCTGTAGATATCCCTGAGATGGAGTTACTTTACGTAGAGAATCTTCAAGATGTGTTAGACCTTCTAGAAGGACGTCAACCTTTACCTTTTGTACAACCTAAATCTAGCTTTTTTGATGAACAGAAAGTAGTAGAACGAGATTTCAGTCAGATTATCGGACACGTGTTTGCCAAACGTGCACTAGAGATTGCGGCTTCGGGTGAACACTACGTGCTGATGGATGGTCCTCCTGGCTGTGGCAAGAGTCTCTTAGCTGAAACTTTTCCTTCCATATTGCCACCTCTATCGAAAGAAGCCCAATTAGAAAAGATCAGTTTACACCAGTTAGCTGGGGCACCATATAACTCCCTCACCTTACCTCCTTACCGACACCCACACCACTCCGCATCAGCAGTTTCCATTATCGGGGGAGGAACGAACCCTAAGCCTGGGGAAGTCTCCTTGGCTCACCGTGTCGTACTGTTCTTGGATGAGTTAGGGGAATTCTCCAAGAAGACGCTTGATATGTTAAGACAACCACTAGAGAACGAAAAAGTAACCATTAGCAGAGTCCACTCCACCGTAACGTACCCAGCAAAATTTATTTTCATCGCTGCGATGAACCCATGCCCATGTGGTTACTTGGGATCGAATCGAAATTATTGTATATGCTCAGAGAAGCAAATCAAAGCCTACAAAAACCGAGTCTCGGGACCAATATTAGATCGTATTGATATCTTATTGTCCTTAAGACCAGTTGACTTGAAGGGACATAATTTCCAAGGGATAGAACCCTCTGAGGATGTGAGGAAAAGGGTTCAGCGTGCAAGAGAGAGACAATATGAGAGATATGGGAAGGAAATATGTAATGCTAGTGTTCCTTTCGAACAACTGATCAAACAGCACCCACTAACAAATAATCAGCAGCATGAACTTCAGAGTTTATCCATCAAACAAGGATTCAGTAATCGAGTACAAATTAAGCTCATCCGCTTGGCTAGAACCATAGCTGATCTTAAGGGTGAACAAATGATATCTGATGAAGCATTGTTAGAAGCATTGTCTTTGAGAAAAATGAAGCCCAATACAACACAATCGATGTACGTTGAAACACTTGCCGGAGAGTGTAGTGATGAATACTGAAGGTACAAAGGGAAAGTCAGCCTCTCTGTTCTTATGTCATTATACTTTGACACCGCAAGCTACTAATCCCCTAACTAAGGAATCTACTAATTTTAGATCATAATTCGATCAATTTGTACAAAAAATGTTTTGAGGTGATGTTTTATGCCAAGGATAGCAAGAAAAAAGAGCTCTAACGGTGTCTATCACATTATGCTTAGAGGTATTAATAGGCAAACCATTTTTGAGGATGATGAGGATAAAGCCAAGTTTCTTGAAACGTTAGCAAAGTATAAAATAAAAAGTTGCTTTGAACTGTATAGTTACTGTTTAATGGATAATCATGTCCATCTACTATTGAAGGAAATTGAAGAGCCACTAGCAACGATTATAAAGAGAATCAGTTCCAGTTATGTGTATTGGTATAATAGGAAATACAGACGCTGTGGCCATTTGTTTCAGGATAGGTATAAGAGTGAGAATGTTGAAAGTGATAGTTATTTCATAACAGCCCTGAGGTATATCCATCAAAATCCCCTAAAGGCTGGGCTGGTGAAGAGCATATGGGATAGTGAGTCGACCAGTATCCGTGAGTATTTACATAAAGGGCACCTAATCGACATAGATAGAGGCTTTTATCTATTTTTCCCTTGATAGAAAATCTGCAGTGGAAAAATTTATCATCTACATGCAAGAAAACAATAAAGATCAATGTTTGGATTTAACAGAAAATGTGAAGCTTTCTGATGATCAGGTTAGAGAGTCTCTTCGAACATTAGGCGTGACAAGCAACAGTATGCTACAGCAGATGAGCAAAGAAAAACGAAATATGATTATAAGCAAAATGAAGAAACTTAAAGGAGTATCCATTCGCCAAATCTCAAGAGTAACAGGAATATCGAAAAGTGTTATTGGGCGTATCAAGTAAAAAACGTTTGAAGGAAAAGGAATTGAGATAGAAGGATGCTAGCTACTTCAATATCCATCTAGAGAGGATAGGGGGGGGTCTCAGTGGCTTTCGTTACTGGACAGGAACAAGGACGATCAACCTGTCCGAGACCACTGAAAAACGACTCCTAAAATATGTAAGTC
>NZ_JBGUAU010000060.1:0-9083 GCF_041820985.1 Evansella sp. AB-rgal1 | reverse complement strand
GCTACTTGTAAACATTTTTTTTCGCCAGTAAGTAAATTAAGCCCATAAGTTGTTCGTGGTGTGATCAAGGACTCAAATTGAACTAATACTTCTGAAGCATCATAACTTTGATTGGATAAGACAGAGACAGTGTATAAGGGTTCATCCCACTCAAATTGTTTTAACTCGCCGTTCTCTAGAGTCCAGATTTGTGTTAGCCCGTTTTCCCGCCCAGAGAGAAGCAATGTGTCTTGAAACGGGTGTATGGATTGTATATATCGATTCTCGTTATACTCAACGACGTTCTCCCGAGAAGAAAGGTCAGCGAGTGGACATCGCAGAAGTTGAAAGTTCAAAGCACCTTCATTTGTTAAAATAAGCAGGTCATTGCCCCAATGTTCCACTTCATACTCTATTCCATTACGTCGTTCATCTATCAGTTGTAAAGGAGATAGTGGTGAATCAGCATGTAGCAGGCGAATTTCACTCGTAATTTTGGAACTTGATTGAACAAAGATAAACTTTCCGCTTTGCGATTTGCTCACATATAATGTAAAAGTATTGTCTTTTTCTTCATAAATCAATTCATCACGATCCACGTCTGTTCCTATACGATGTCTCCATAAGCGGTATGGACGCTGATGTTCGTCAACGGTAATGTAAAAAATATATTCTCCACAATGACTCCATTCCATGCTGCCAAACAAATAGACTTCTCTAATTCGGTCGGGTAAAAGTTCACCTGTTTCCATATTTTTTATATGGATGGTATAGCGGTCTGAACCATCTCGATTCTCCAAATATGCTAGGTAACTGTGATCGGTACTCATACGCTGTAATGTTACACTTAGGTAATCTCCGTCTTTAGCTAATTCATTTAAGTCGAGCACAACTTCCTCATGTGCATCAGACAATAGCTCACGGCTTGCAGCACGCTTACGTGCATAAATTGGATATTGCTTGTCTTTGTCAGAACGAGAATAGTAGAAGAATTGTCCATATTGGACCGGTACATTTACTTCTGAATCTGGTACTCGATCAACCATACTTTGGTAAATTTGTTCGGTTTGTTCCTTTAAGGGGCTCATGATTTCGTTAAAATACTTATTCTCTTCCTCTAGATAATGGATGACCTCAGGATTGTTGCGGTTCCTCAGCCAATAATAGTCGTCTTTGCGTACATCGCCATGCAAATCATGGAGATGAGGAATGCGTTTTGCTATAGGTTGTTTCATAAAATCCTCCTTTTCGTTACGTAGTATACTTTCGGTACACGGAATGTGAAAACCTCTATTCATTTTTTAAAAATTTGCTGACATTAACTATATCAGGCAATCGACATCCACAGATATCTGTCGTATTTTGTCGTTATATTGGTAGTTGACAAAAATAGAAGATCATGGAATTATTAGGTAGACAACCACACATTACCTCTCGTTACACTTTTCTAATCCCAAATCCCAAACCCTATAAAAAACTTTACTCTTAATACGTTTTTATCTACTATTTATCAATTATCTCTTCCTTCATACTTCGAGCATATTTCCCACAAGCACTCTATTTTTCCATAACTGATTCCATTTAACAGCTTAAAAAAATGACAATTTGAAAGGAGTGATATCTCATGTAAACTTTTATATCTTTTTTGAGTTTATGTAAATCAAATTTAAAAAAATTATAGGAGGAATTCATATGGGTCACGATATTTCAGGATTTAACAAAGCAGGAGAAGAAATTGCTTATGCACGTTTTAGTATGGGAAATAATAATGCCACGATACTGTACAGGTTATTAGATGCAGGTGAGTACTATGCAGGAGTAAGTGGATCAGGGGGGAGTTCTAGTTTTTCAAAAGAGCAAATTCAAAGGGCTTTAATTATCTACCATCGGTTACCTAATAATGCCAAATCTTCATCAACAAAAGATGATTTTGAATCATGGGATATGAAACAGATCCTTGAATTTATTCAAAATTGCTTAGCAACAGCAGAAAAAGAAGGTAGTGTGACCGTCTACTTTGGTTAACATACTCTTTAAAAGATATACTCTCTTCTCCAAAAATCTTCTAGTTCCCATCCTTACTTTCATGTTTATCCTCCCTATTTTTTTATTACAGAAAGACTAGAAAACTGATATAACACTGTGTATATCTATTTTCAATAATATGAAAACAACTAAAAGATAAATGGGTTTTTTGTAACGATCTTTAGGAATTATCACGAATTTACTATATAATTAGTATGGATAAGACTGTGAAAAATCTTACAAACTATGATCTGTTTAGTGAACTGATAGGAGGATATTATGTTTCAAGTAACCGAGGCAACAGGATGCTCATTTAATGAAGAATACCTACTCAAGGAAGATAGGAAATTCGATATTCGGGATTTTGGGGCGGGAAGTGATCAAACTCCCGTGCAGAATACGAGGGCGATTAACAGTGCTATTGAAAAAGCATCGGAGACAGGTGGTACGGTAATCATTCCAAAAGGTGATTTCAGGGTGTATACCATTTTACTAAAAAGCGGTGTTAATCTATTTTTGAGTGAAGGTAGCGTGCTTCATGCTGCCAAAACGGATATTAAGAATTCCTACGAACTCCAGGTAGGCGAGGGTGGTAACTACGAAGAACCAGAAGTAAATCCTTATGTTGGTCTACAGGACCATGGCCATACATATTTTGCAAATAGTCTGATTTACGGTGCTGATATCCATGATGTGATGATTTATGGACCAGGATTACTAGATGGTAGTTTTTTAAATGACGAGGGAGAATTAGAACATGTTCTCATGGGTGGTGATCCTCATGATCCGGTTCGACGAAATGAAGCGGGCCATCAAGGCGAATGGTTTGGAAACAAGGCAATTGCGTTAGTGAGATGTGAAAATGTAGCGTTCTGTGATTTCTCTATTCTAGCAGGTGGTCATTTTGCCATTATTACTACTTGTGTAAAAAATATGTTTGTTAACAATATCTTAGTTGATACAAACCGGGACGCATTCGATATCGATTGTTGTGAAAATGTAACCGTTCGCAACTCTACGTTTAACTCCTTAACGGACGATGCCATTGTAATGAAGGCTTCCTACGGTGGTGGTCTGTTTATGCCGCTAAAAAATGTGTTGATTGAAGATTGCAAGGTATATGGTTATGATATGGGATCTGTTTATTCAGGAGAGTTTACAACAGATAAACTAATAGCCACAGACCGATGTGGTCCAACTGCCCGTGTGAAACTTGGTACAGAGTCTACTTGTGGCTATGACATTGTCACTGTTCGCCGTGTACAATTCAAACGTTCAAGAGGTTTTGCATTAGAGGCTGTGGATGGAGCTGATTTAAGTAATATTATTTTTGAGAATTCTACTTTAGAAGATATTAGTAGTTCGCCTATTTTTATTAAAGTAGGTGATAGAGGACGGTTTCCGGTAACAGGGAATTCTACATCAGAAGATTTCATTCCGGAACAGGAAACTCCAGAAAATGTGCGCCTAGATAATATAAACTGGGTACTCCCAGCTAAGGGAACGTATCAGACTTATCCAGCGAAACGTTATCTGCCTTCTTATAACAGAGATCGTAAGGTGTCCGTAGATGGCCAATCGTTTTTTGAAGTTGTTGACCAAGAGCAGGCATGTAGAGTGAACACGGCGAATTTTCATGAAGAAAATGGTAAGTATTATACACTGAAATATGATGCTACATTGATGAAATATGTACCAGATTATGATAAGGAACTAACTGAGAGTGAACTTGTCCTTTATGCTAACGCAAATGGGAGCGATCATATAGCGTATGTCCATGATATTATCATTAGAAATATTTCGGTGAAAAATGTAGATCCTCGATATCCAATTGAATTAATGGGGCTTGATGGAAATCGCATAAAGAATGTTCTCATCGAAAATGTTCAGGTGGAATATCGCGGTGGTCTAAGTTTGGAGCATGCTGTGGAACAACGTCAGTTGAATACAAACTGGGAATATTCGCAGAATGGCCAAAAGCAACGAAAGATACAACCATTGCCTTGGTTTATTAACACCTTTTTCTTGAAAAATGAGGGGTTATTGCCACGAGTAGATTGGGATGCGGAAACTGGTACCTGGAAGGATTCACCGTTCAACGTTCCAGAGCTTCCGGAAGTTTATCCGGAACCAAGCAACTGGGGGATACTTCCTGCTTATGGTCTGTATGCAAGACATGTGGAAAATCTATATCTTCATAATATAAAAATGCATTCTATTGTTGAGGATACGAGATATCCAGTTGTTCTTGATGATGTGGTAAATGGTGAGTTGAAAAATATGGACGTTTCACATACTGTGAATGTAGAAGAAGTTGTCTTTGTAACAAACCATTATAAACGTCCTGCTGGACTAGAGTATGTACCAGATTATCAATATCATACGACAACTGTTGAGAATGTTGAGATTGATAGTAAGCTTTCTGTTAAGAGTATTGAGATCAACTCACCGGCACCAGGAACTCCAAAGGATAGTATCTATTCATACGAAACGGTAGCTGTTCCTGAAAACGGATATACTTATGCTTGTGCTACAGAGGAATATCCTCTGCCACAAACCGTATACCGACCATTTTTTAAACCGGTCCCAACACAAAGTATTAAAGCGGGCGAGACTCTTTCGTTTGATGTTATTGCTAGACAGCCTGCTTTTGAAGCATCTACCCGTGAAACGGACGGCAAGATTTACAATGAAACTGTGGCAGTGAGGGACTTCACTGTGCAAGGTATATCTGAACCAATGGTATTAAAAGTGAGCGAACTTCCAGTAGGTGCAAATTTTGATAGTTCTTCCTTTTCGCCGGGACAAGCGTGTTCTTTCACTTGGACACCGACCGCTGAAGATATGAAGGAAGAGCCATACATCGTCACTTTTATTGCAGATGATGGAATCATACCAGTTGAGATGGAAGTTGCGATTAAAGTAATATAGTTAGGATTAATTAATAAAAGAGTGCACTGAAAAGGTTAGTTCTCAGTGCACTCCGTGTTTTAACACTTCAATAAAAAAGGAGTTACTGCCCTTCTAATAGAAACAAATGACTCGGTGACAACTCCACTTTTACTTCTTCTTTTAAGATTCTATCTACTTCATTATTCGGCACAGAGACATGTAAGTTGAGTATATTTTCTACATCAATCGATACATTTGTCTGGTGAACGCCTTTCACCACTTCTGTTACTGTAAAAGAAAACATGTTATCCGACGGAAAATCAAATTTCCTGAACCTTATATTTTCAGAGTAGATACCAACATGTGTTGTATTATTTGAGATTGGTTGTCTTCCAACCTTAACTGTTAATCCGTAAATATCACACTTAATATGGTCTTCGACTTCGGATATGGAATTAACGGGTATTATATTTTTACAACCAATTATTTTTGCAGCAGAAATATTTTCTGGCTTTCTGAAAACCGCATCTTTTGATCCTGATTGTATGATTTGTCCTTGATCATACAGAATTAGATGATCACAAAGTCTGTAAGCTTCTTCCATGTTATGAGTAACAAGTAGAACAATACCAGAGTAATTTTCCTTTAAGATATTCAATAATTCTTGTTCAAGAATATGTTTGACATGATGATCTAGTGCAGAGAACGGTTCGTCCAATAGGAGTAAGTCCGGTTCTGTTACTAACGTTCGAGCGAGAGCGACTCGTTGTTGTTGTCCACCAGAAAGTTGATTAGGATAGAAATTTTCATAGCCAGAAAGTTGTACCTTTTTTACCATGTTGGATACCTTTTGTTTTTTCTCCACATTGGTTTTTCCTTTTAAGCCATATTCAATATTTTTCTCCACCGTTAAGTGGGGAAAAAGAGCGTAGTTTTGAAAAACATAACCTATCTTTCTGTTTCTTGATTTTACATTAATGCGATGTTGAGAATGATAAAGAGGTGCATTATTTAATAAGATTTCACCATACTCTGGTGAGAGAAGTCCGGCGAGGCATTGTAAAGTAACACTCTTCCCACAACCAGAAGGGCCAATGATACCTGTAATCCCCGTTCCTACCTCGAACTTGGTATCCAATTGAAAGTGTTTTAGTTTTTTTTTAATATCCACCTTTAGCATACAATCACCCATTTCCCTTTATCATTCTTTTTTCCAGTCGATTAATAATATAAAGTATACTAATTGATACGACTGTCATAATGAAGACGAGAATATTAGCCAACTCCCGATCTCCAGCTAGTAAAGCATCATAAATGGCAATAGGCATGGTCATTGTTTGATTAGGAATACTTCCAGCTACCATTAGTGTTGCCCCGAAATCACCGAGTGCTCTAGCAAATCCCAGAGTAATTCCTGCAACGATACCTCTCCAAGCTAGTGGGATGATAATAGTTAAGAAAATATTTAATTCATTTCTTCCCAAAACTCTTGCAGCATTCAGTAATGTAGGGTCAATCCCAGCAAATGCGGACCTCGCTGATTTTATTAGAAATGGAATCGATACAACGAGTGCAGCAATAACTGCCCCAGCAGGTGTGAAAACAATGGTAATGTCGAATCTTTCTTCTAAAAATTTACCGATGGTACTTTGACGACCTAGTAAAACTAATAAATAATAACCTAGTACGGTTGGTGGTAGAACAATTGGTAAAGTTATGATCGTGTCAATAATATCTGCGACTCTTCCATTTGATCGACTGAGATAATAGGCAATAGGAATGCCAATGATAAAAGCAAAGAGAGTTGCGGTTAGTGCAACTCTTAATGATAAAAATAGTGGAAATAAATTAATCCCTTCGAACATTTAATTCCCCTCCGGAACGATAAAACCATAAGACTCCATAATTGATTTCCCTATTGTTCCCTTAATATAGTTGAGAAATTCTTTCGCTACTTCTTCCTCGCTTGTACGATTGATAACAGCAATAGACTGCTCGAGTGGAGCGTGCATCTCCTCATCGATAAGATGGAAATCCACTTCGTCCTCTCTATAAAGGGAAAGTGCAATAATACCTGCTTCTGCATTACCAGTTTCAATAAAAGTAAGTGTGTCTGAAATATTTCGTCCGTAAACTAATTTTTCCTCCACTTGATCCCATATCCCAGCAGTTTCTAGCGCTTGTTTAGCCGCTAATCCGTAGGGAGCGTGAGCAGGATTAGCGATTGCAATTTTTCTAACTTCTGGTTTTACTAAATCTTCTATCGTTTCAATTGATAAGGTACTGTCTGGTAGAGTAGAAATTCCAATTCTACCAAAAGCGTACGTTGTTTGGGTTTCTGGAATGATTAAGTTTTTTTCACGGAGTTGATCAACGAACTTAACGTTCGCGGCTGCAAAAATATCATAAGGAGCCCCGTTCTCAATTTGGTCTGCTAGTTGACCTGTTGATCCAAATGAAAAGGTAACTTTTGCTCCGGTTTCTTGCTCAAACAATTTGCCTATTTCTGTGAAAGCTAAAGTTAAATCAGATGCAGCTGCAACGTTTATTTCTACTTTGTTGTTTTCTAATGATTCCTTTGAACTGCAACCACCAACAAGGAAAACAACAAAAAAAGTAAATGATATAATTACGAAATTGTGAGTCTTTTTCATGCCATTCTCCTTTTAACGAAGTATGTCTAGTTATAACTAGATATAATTATAATTGTTTTGTAAATGAGAATACAATGATATATATATACTCTTCTATGTCTTCAGGATTACCATTGTTGTTAGCATTAGAAATATTCAGCTGAAAAGTGATTTTCAAAGTTCGTGCTTTTTTAAATCTGGAACTTCAAAAAGTCTCTTCCTTCTATATAAAATGCTTTTTAAGAATGAATTTTTTGGGTTTATATCAATTAAATTTTAACTCCTGGAGGTCGCACCTATTTTTCCAAATAAAAGGTGAAAAATAAGGACATTTATACATAGTTAAACGTAAGTCACAAATCTGTGAATTAAAGACGATTTACGCTGGTCATTTTTACTATATAGTAGGTCTATAATTATTTTTACTTGAAGTTCAATCATATGTGGTGAGAAGGGGCGATTAGATTGTACGAAGCAGCAATAGTAAAGACACCAAAAGAATTGGAGTGTTTCTTGCTATTAGGGGATGCTGTGATTGTCACAGATATAAATCATGTGGTTATAAATGTAAATAAAACGTTCGAAACGATCACTGGGTTTAATAAAAATGAAGTAATTGGACAAGACGCTGGTATGTTTAAGTCCTGTCTAACACCACGATCTACATTTCTTTCTATGAAGAAGAACTTAAATAAATTAACTTATTGGTCAGGTGTGTTCATTAATAAGAAAAAATCGGGAGAATTGTGGCATTCATCTATTACCATTACCCCTATTGAATGTAATCAAACGGTTTATTACATCGGGGTTTTTAAAGAGCTAGAACAATTAAGCGATGGAATGTATCTATCAAATGTGAAGAAGGAAGAGGTACAAAAAGAACTATTAAAGGTACTGGCTATCTCTTGTGAAATTAGAGATCCTGGGATTGAGAATCATTTATTACGAGTTCAGGAGCTAACAAAACAATTGGTAGAAGCTCATATAAAAAAGAATGACTTAACAATTGATTTGCACTTTCTTCAAGACATCAAAAATTCAAGTATCTTACATGACATCGGTAAAGCGGGAATTCCAGAAGGGATACTGTATAAGCCAGGAAAACTTACTACTTATGAAAGAAAGATAATAGAAATGCATCCTCAAATGGGGAAGGATATCTTAGATAAGGTATCTACGGAAGCAAGTAATGATTTCATGAAAAGCAGGAACGTAGCAGAAAACATCATATTATATCATCATGAGTATTGGAATGGAGAGGGATATCCCTTTGGATTAAAGGGGGAAGATATTCCTTTTGAAGCAAGAATTGTGGCAATTGTAGATGTATATGATGCACTAACAAGTCAACGGGCATATAAGGCGGCATGGACGAAACAAAGAGCTTTAAAGTATATCTTAGAACGAAAAGGTGTTCAATTTGATCCCAAAATAACAGATACATTTATACATCTGTTTAATTTCTTTGATTAAATTTCTTCGGATGGTGAAAATGAATGAAGAATAATTGGGAACAAATACAAAATGTAAGAACTATATTACATGCTGAGGTGC
>NZ_JBGUAU010000059.1:0-10027 GCF_041820985.1 Evansella sp. AB-rgal1 | reverse complement strand
AGATAAAGTCATCCTAAATCGAGGATGGCTTTTTTATTGGTTTTTTTCCTTGTTAATGAAGGAAAGGTATTTATATATTAACAAAGTTAGAACCGAGGATCAGGAGGACCAAAAAGGTCGAGGAAACAAGGGAGAGAGACTCGGAATGGGCTATGCCCATGAGAATCGAACGAGTGCAGGAAACGAAGAGATTCGCCGGTCATCGTGATCCGAGGCCGAACAGGGTAGTTAAGCTCAGGGCCGATGATAGTTGGGGGTTTCCATCTGTGAAAGTAGGGCGTTGCTAGGCGATTTTTGAGACGTTAGCTCAGCTGGGAGAGCGTCTGCCTTGCAAGCAAGAGGTCAGCAGTTCGATCCCGCTAGGCTCCACCAATAATATAGAGTGCTGGCCTAGCTCAATTGGTAGAGCAACTGACTTGCAATCAGTAGGTTGGTGGTTCACGTCCTCTGGCCAGTACCACGTTACTTAAACCATTGTTCGATTATGAACTTTGGATTTTTTATACCTTTTTACTTTTTCTAAAGCAGGTGTGGCGGAATTGGCAAACGCGCTAGACTTAGGATCTAGTGTCTTATGACGTGGGGGTTCGACTCCCTTCACCCGCACCAAAAACTACATAGTACTAAACAATACAATAGATGCTAAAATAAAAAGCTTGAGGACAATGAAAACAGTCTTCAAGCTTTTTTTATATTGACTTATTTGAAAAGGAACGAATTAAAAATTTTGGTAAGATACATATTGCTTATTGTTATAACTTAGATAAATTTGTCAATGCTTTTATTCTTGTCAGTTGATAGATGTTTTCTTTTTTAACTAACATTATTTTTGCTTGATTATACGTGAGACCTGAATTACTATTTAATTTCTTTACTTCATTAATATTTGTACCTACGATAGTTTTATTGCTTTTATCCATTACTTCCACCTCTTCCTTCTATCATTTTATTATGTCATTTAATCAAGAAGAATATTATTAGTTTGTTTTAATACATTTAACTTCACTAAAGGGATGAAATATTTTGCTTTTATCTAGATTTTCAGATTTCATTAGCTTAAGGGTTGCTCATGTTCAGATACCGCGAATATACTGAATCTCTTGAATCAGAATCTAACTAACTCTTCTTTCTTAATCAAAAAGGAAAAGCCACAATATATGTCGAATAAGATTAAGAGAAGACACAAGAACGAGGGTGTGGAAAATGGAGACTATCCAGGTTAACCAAAAAGTTAATGAGGTTTGTGAGAAAATTGATTTTACAGGTGTTATTTTTGTAAAAGTGGCTGATGATATTATCATTCAATCCTCTTACGGGTACTCGAATAGAGCAGACGAATTAAGGAATACAATCTCCACTCGGTTTGGAATAGCTTCAGGATGTAAGTTGTTTACTGCGATAGCAATTTGCCAATTAGTTGAAAAAGGCGTTCTCTCGTTTCAAACCAAATTAAAAGAATGTTTACCTATAGATTTTCCACATTTTAATGAAGATATTACCGTTCACCACTTACTCACCCATAGCTCAGGAATTCCCGATTATTTTGACGAGACCATTATGGATGACTTTGAAGATTTATGGAAAAGTAAACCAATGTACCGTATCCTTGAGTTATCTGATTTTTTACCTATGTTTCAAAATGAAAAAATGATGTTTTCTCCAGGAAAAAGATTTCATTATAATAATGCTGGATATATTATTTTAGGACTAATAGTGGAACAAATCTCAGGGTCTAGATTCACTAATTATATAGTAAATAATGTTTTTAAACCTTGCGGAATGAATGATTCCGGATATTTTTCGTTAGATAATCTACCTAAAAATACTGCCTATGGATATATTGATCATGCAGATGGTACTTGGAGAACAAATATTTATTCTATACCTATTACAGGAGGTGCCGATGGAGGAGCTTTTGTAACAGCAATGGATATGATGAAAATGTGGGAAGGGATAGAAAAACATAAGTTGTTAAGTGAAGAACTTACCAACAAATTATTTACTCCTTCTATCCATGTAGAAAAAAATGAATTTTATGGTTATGGTGTATGGATAACAAAAAGAAACGATAAAATTTTTAAATATCATGTTATGGGATATGATCCAGGTGTTAGTTTTCATTCATCATTATATCCAGAGTATCAGGCAAAGCTTGTAGTACCTTCTAATAAAGGTTCAGGCCCATACGACATAATGGAAATGTTGGAAGAAAAATTATGGGATAAGTAAATGACAAGTGCAGTAATTGAAAGAACAGTTGATTGCTTCTGTTTCAAATCTTTATGGAGTTTCTATAGATTTGGATATGGCTGGTCGATCAGTAGCAGCCGAAATTGATTCGGATGCACAGCGTTTCATGGAAGAAGCGATTATCGATGTACTAGGGAAAGAAAATTTATGTCCACCGGTTGTTACTTCTGGGGGAGAGGACTTTCATCATTACACAGTGAAACATCCTAATATAAAAGCAACGATGCTCGGGCTAGGATGTGGGTTGACTCCAGGATTACATCATCCACATATGAGCTTTAATCGAGAAGCGATAATGGACGGAGTACATATTTTAACAAACGTAATTATAAAAACAATGAAAAATTTAGAAGTTTAAAAATATATATGTCTTTAAAATGTCAAAATAAAACACACATTTTGTGTGTTTTTTTGTTACAAATAAGATAGGAGTAAATTATATGGGAATGAGGGGATAGGTGTGCGGTTGAAGAAGAGATTTTATAGGAGGGAAAGAGATTACGAACGTGTGTATCAACTATTAGTGGAAACGTATAAACCTGGTGACAGATTTCGAAATTGGTTGCCATCTCGTTGGGAATACATGCATTTTCACTCCGATTATAAGGATGAACATGCAGAGAACAGTGGAATATGGGAGGACAGTGGGAAGATTGTTGCTGTTGTACATAATGAACTTGACTTAGGGGAGGCTTTTTTTACCGTTCATCCTGATTATGAGTTTTTGAAACCAGAGATGTTGGATCATGCGGAACATTATTTGACCAAGCTATTGGATGATGGAACCAGAAAGTTAACTGTATACGGAAATGACTTTGATGAGGACCTTTCATCTTTGTTTTCCAAAAAAGCATTTATAAAGCAGGAGAAACATCTCTATTACTACACAATTTGTTTGATAAAGGAGAGCCCAATTGTTGGTGAACTTCCTGAAGGGTTTAAGCTGAAAAGTTTGGCGGAGGATAATGATTTGGTGAAGGTGGATCGTGTGCAATGGCGTGGTTTCAATCATGAGGGAGAGTCGCCGGAGGAGGGGGTTGCTGAACGCGAATTGATGCAGTCGGCACCGAATTTCCGGAAGGATTTAACTGTAGTTGTGGAGGAGCCAAATGGTGAGTTTGTTTCTTATGTTGGAATGTGGTTGATGGATGAGCTTCGGGTTGGATATGTGGAGCCTGTGTGCACAGATCCTGATTATCGTCGAATGGGCTTAGGAAAAATTGCTGTTCAGGAAAGTATTTGCCGCTGTATGGAAGCGGGGGCTGAAACGGTTGTTGTGGAGTCATCATTGCCGATTTATCTGTCTTGTGGGTTTCAGCCGAAGTTTGTGAGGTACCCGTGGGTGAAGAGTTTTTCTTAGTATATACAAAACAATACTTGTGTAAAAATTTATGCATATAGCGACACAATTGAAGGACACTGAAAAGAAAGTTTATCTTTTTCAGTGTCTTTTTATTTGTCACAATTCCGACAATTATTCGTCGAATTTCGACAAAAAATTCACTTAATTAAAGATTAGTTCAGTCATTTCATAGTAAAATAGAACTAACAATTTATACTTTAAGTTGGAGGGGATGACTGGGATAACGAATGGAAAGTATCTAAATTTCTTATATAACTTTTAAAGGGGGAAGTTAATTGTGGGGAAAATAATACATAATATGAGATTAAGTTTGAAAATTAATTTAATAGTCATTAGTAATTTACTAGTGTTTGGTTTTGCTATTTATCTTATTATTCAACAGGATGTAGTAAGTGGTATTAAAGATGTTGCAATAGAGAAAGCTCGATCTGATTTAGCGATGGGGTACGAGATTATTGATATAAGGCATCCTGGCCCATGGAAGATCGTGGACGAACAGTTATTTAAAGGGGATACATTAATAAATAATAATACAGATATTGTGGATAAGATCGTTGCTCTTTCGGGGGGAACAGCAACGATATTTCTTGGTGACACTCGTGTTACAACAACAGTAGTGGTCAATGGAGAAAGGGCTGTAGGTACAAAGGCGAGTGACACTGTTGTTGAAACGGCATTAGTTAATGGTGATACGTATTTTGGTGAGGCTAATGTTTTAGGTAGTTCCATACAAACCGCTTATAAACCGTTAAAGGACAGCACTGGTGAAATAATTGGTATGTGGTACGTAGGTGTGTCGCAAGAATATATCGATGATACAATCGGTTCCATTTTAATTGTTTTATTAAGTGCAATTGGTGGAATGATTTTTATAACAACAATAGTGGTATTCGTTTTTTCAGCAAGATTGAAAAAACGATTGAAAAATATAACAACTGCATTGAAAAAAGCAGGGCAAGGTGATTTTTCCGAAACATTAATCATTAATTCTGGAGATGAGATTGGAGAGTTATCAGAAGGATATAATGAAATGAAAAGTAGCTTACATAAACTTCTTCTTCAGATAACGGAAATGTCAGAACAAGTTGCAGCTTCATCTGAGCAATTGAGTGCAAGTGCAGATGAAACAAGCAAAGCAACAGAGAGTATCGCCAGTTCTATACAAGAAGTAGCAGTGGGATCAGAGAAACAAGTGGAAAGTACAGGTAAATTGAGTAGAGAAGTTTCTGAGATATCAAGGGGACTTCAGCAAATTTCTAATAATGTAGATCAAGTGAAAAACTCTGCATTGACTACTTCTGTAAAATCGAATGACGGATCTCAATTGATTACAAATGTAGTGAAGCAAATGAATGTGATTAATGATAAAGCAAATGCTACTTTTAACTCCATCCAAGATTTAAAACAGAAATCCGACGAAATCGGTAAAATAATTAAGCTTATTACAGAGGTTGCAGATCAGACGAATCTTTTATCTTTAAATGCAGCAATTGAGGCTGCAAGGGCTGGTGAACAAGGAAAAGGTTTTGCAGTAGTTGCAAATGAAGTTCGAAAATTAGCAGAACAATCTCGTGTATCGGCAGGTCAGATCAGTAGTTTAATTAATGATATCCAAGCTGGAGTGCAAGATTCGGCTCGAAATATGAATGAAGGAAAACTGTCTGTTGATGTAGGTCTAGGACTTGTTGATAAAGCTGGGCTTTCATTTGATGAGATATCCTTTGCAATAAATGATGTATCTGCACAAGTTCAAGAGGTAGCTTCTGCTGTGGAACAAATTAAAGGGAGTGGAGAATCTATGATTCTTGCAGTCGAGGATACCTCGAGAGTTGCAGAGGAATCAGCGGGGTATACACAAAATGTTGCTGCAGCTGCAGAGGAACAAGCTGCTTCTATGGAGGAAATAACTTCTTCTGCCGAAGTTCTTAGTCAAATGGCTGAAGAGTTACAACAAGCAGTGAGAAAATTTCAAGTATAAAAAAAGTGTCTCAATTAGCTAGTCAGCTATTGAGGCGCTTTTTTTATTATGGTTCACTTGTTAGTTCATATTTTTATTAGTACTTCAATTTCTTATTTTTCTAGGGAAACTTTTTGAAGTGGTGCTTCGTATGTATGAGAGAAATATACGCCCTAAGACGTAGTTGATTTCCTCCTTTGGCATGTAGTGAAAGTAATGTAACCACGATATTATTGTAAGTAAGAAATGAACGCTGTTTTTCAGCTGGAGAGGATGAGTGGATGATGGAGCCTATTATTGAGGTTAAAAATGTAATGAAAACGTATAAAAAGAGAAAATCAAAGGAGTATATTCAAGCTGTGAATGATGTGTCTTTTACAGTGAATCGCGGGGAGATTCTTGGTTTGCTAGGACCTAATGGTGCGGGAAAAACTTCAACGATAAAAATGATATGTGGGTTATTGATACCTGATTCAGGATCAATAACAATAAACGGCTTGAACAATCAGAAAAAGCGGTTAGAATCGTTGCGTCATATTAGTGCTGTTTTGGAGGGGAATAGAAATTTATATTGGCGGTTAACAGTACGGGAAAACCTTGAGTATTTTGCGGGGAATCGTGGAGCTTCTCGAAAGGAAGTATTAGAACGAGTTGAAGATCTCTTAGTAAAATTTCACTTGAAGGATAAGGAAACAGAACTCGTAAACCGTCTTTCTCGTGGAATGCAGCAAAAATTGGCTATTGCTGTTGCAATGCTAGCGGATAGTGATGTTATTTTACTAGATGAGCCAACGTTAGGGTTGGATGTGGAGACGGGGTATGAAGTAAGAGAGTTATTAACTAGTATTGCAGAACAAGATAATCGTACGATCATTATTAGTACGCATGATATGGATGTTGTTCAGAATTTATGTGAGCGGACGGTGATTATCAATAATGGACAAATTGTTACAGACGACAAAGTGGCAAACTTAATGAGATTATTTGAAGTTCGTTCGTATACAATCTCTTTAGGTGGATTACTAAGTGGAAAGCAGCAACAACTTTTACTTCAGAAGTTTCCAGATTATCACTATGAAGAGGATACGATTGTATCTACACTAGAAGTAGACTTAGCAAAGAGTGAGGAAATTTACGATTTATTTGATGTGTTAAAAATGGAGGGAACTCCAGTAGAAGCAATAGATAGAAAGACTATTAATTTTGAGCAAATATTTATGGAGATCGTGAAAGGAGGAAATAAACATGCAATGGTTCAATCTTCTTAAAGCGAATATGCGTAAGGAATATATTGAATTAAAGAGATACTTACCTAATACGTTGGCTATGATTTTTACTTTCTATATTATTTTCTTAGGGATGTTCTTTGGAATTAGCATTGTCGGTGACCCTACAACGGTAGATAGTAATATTCAATACGCAATAGTAAACTATATTTTCTGGTTTTTGGCGATGATGATTGTGAGTGATGTTGGCTGGCAAATAACGAACGAAGCCATGCGTGGAACGTTGGAGCAATTAAGTATGTCACCGATGGGGATTTGGAGAATCTTAATGGCGAGGCTTATGTCAACAACGGTGATTAATTTCTTTATGATTGTTGTACTGTTATATTTGTCCATGCTTACGACAGGGCAATGGTTGAATATAGATGTGATTTCATTAGTACCTATCTTGTTATTAACTTTTGTTAGTATGTTTGGATTAGGGTTCATAATTGCTGGAATTTCTATTATATTAAAGCAGGTTCAAGCGTTTTTGCAAATTTTACAGTTTATTTTGGCTGGATTAGCATTTGTTCCAATATCTGTAGCACCATTTTTAACATATTTCCCGTTTGTAAAGGGTGTAGACATGGTAAGAGATGTCATGATAAATGGAGTTACGTTGTCTCAAATGGCAGGAATGGATTTTGTGATACTGGCAGCAAACGGTATTGTTTACTTTTTGGTAGGTCTTGTGTTTTTCTTATATTGTGAGAGGGTTGCCATGAGTAAAGGGCTTCTTGCACATTATTAATATTAGATGTTGGAATGTAAGGGAAGACGCTGTTATTGTCTTTCCTTATTCTAAGTTGAAGTTTTTGAGTGTATAACGAGAAAGGTGCATGGCATGTTTTACTGAGGGAGTACATTATTTTGACTTACATTCAAGATAATGCAGTAGCATTTCACCCAACTTTCCTCTATTATGTAATCTAAAAGAAATTCAATAACAAACATCGAATTTCAATTACTAAATAAGAAATTAGGTGAGAAAAAATGGAGTCCATTCAAATAGAGCAAATGCTGCGCACTGATTGGAATGAAGTACGTGATATTTATATTCAAGGAATTAAAACAAAAAATGCCACGTTTGAGAAGGAAACTCCATCCTGGGAAGAATGGGATATGAAGTATTTACTAGATTGCCGAATGGTTGCACGAGTGGATAAGCAAATTGCAGGTTGGGTTGCATTAACACCATATTCTAGCCGAGCAGTCTACTCAGGGGTGGCCGAATTAAGTTTATACATACATGAAGCGTATAGAGGAAAAGGCATTGGAACAAAACTTTTAGCTTCATTAATAAATGAAAGTGAGAAGGTCGGGTTTTGGACACTACAGTCCGGAATCTTTCCTGATAATGGTCCTAGCCTTGCATTACACAAAAAGTTTGGTTTTCGTGAGGTAGGAAAGAGAGAGAAGATAGGAAAAATAGAGAATACTTGGCGGGACGTGATTTTGTTAGAAAGAAGGAGTGGGGTAGTGGGGATGGATTAAGAAACTAGTGAATGATAATTCAAACCATCCTAATAGAGGTTCGTAGAAGATTACATGGATAAGTAAACTGTTAGGATAAAATAAATATAATGGGTAAAACCTCTTTATTTTATTAAAAATAAGGAGTTTTTTTCTTAAGAATTAGTTCCATTAGACTTTCTATTCTCAAACAATTCACATAAAGCCAAAAGAAAACGAATGTTTAATCTTGCTAAAGCGTAGAAAATAGGGAATGAATCTAAGTCCAACCTTTACTATTTTAACTAATTTTGTGTTTTTCGGGTATATGACTTTAGTAAAAAGGCAAGTAATTTAAGTTTATGATCATTGTGATAAATTGAAATAGGGAGTAAAACTAGTCAATTATTGTTAACAGTCTTAAAATATTTTATTGAATGAGTAAATTATTTATTATCACTCCTTCTTATACTATGAAGGATTTGTAATATATAGGGAATTATTTAATCCGTATACTTCCATTGAAATGAATACTTAATAAAATCTGTAAATTATAGAAAGATATATATTGTGAAGAAATATGTTTTAAAAAGCAAAGTACAAAAACTTTGATGCAAAATAAAATCCAATAACAAATAATGCTGATATTTTATAATTATCTCGAGCTGCAAATAAATAGGAGACTATAAAAATTCCAATGTATATAAAAATCATTGATATATTTTTTAACCAAGGATAACCAATAACGTTATACCATTGAAGTATTATAGAAGTTAAAAGGAAAAATGTTGGATAAAAAAGTACGGCACCAAATTTCTCTAGGTAGTAAGAAATACTTTGTTTATCAATTACTTTGGTTGCAACCCAATTCATTAAGAAGAAAA
Source organism: Evansella sp. AB-rgal1 (assembly GCF_041820985.1). Classification (NCBI taxonomy): domain Bacteria; kingdom Bacillati; phylum Bacillota; class Bacilli; order Caryophanales; family Bacillaceae; genus Evansella; species Evansella sp. AB-rgal1. The sequence goes on along the minus strand of NZ_JBGUAU010000059.1, from coordinate 853 downwards.
CAGTAATGAATGGAGCAAAGAGGGAAAAGACTAGTTTTAAACTTATAAGTATATTTTTGATTTCCCAGCTTCTATCTAATAGAAGTGTTTCCTGAATGAACGAGTGAAAAAAGAATAATGAAAAAAGAGTTATAATATTAATAAGTCCAAATTTAGAAAACCCTTTATAGCTTTTTGTAATTACGTAATCGGGATCACGCAATATAAGTAGAACATATTGAAAGTAGTTTACTTTATTGGTGTTCATAGAATATAGGCCCCTTTATTCTTATTTACTAGAACGAATCTAGGAAGTTAGATGCTATTTATAATTTATATTCGCATTTAATTTATATATGATTTTTTAACAACGAGAAACTCTTTTAAAAAATGTGTTTTAATAATTACTTTTGTGGAAATCCTTTGTTAAGGTATTCAATTTAGTAAAGCTTTTTTCTCTGGAAAGATATAAGCCAGATTAGTGGGAGTTATTTTTTTAGGGGCTTTTTATTAATCTGTATTGCTAATATAAAGTTCGTGTGGTAAATTATAATTCTGTGTTCGAGAATTAATTGCGCAGAACTTAGATCCCTTTACCTAAAATTTTAAAAACTAAAAATCAAAAAAAGGTATTGCTAAGGAATTATTTTTATGATAATATAAATCTTGTCGCTAAAATTGATGTACGCATAAAGCAATGGATTTGAATATATAAACTATTGTTTCTAACAAACGCATTGCGTAGAATTACTTTTTGTGATATAGTAATTATTGTCTTGAAAAAAAGTATGAGAAACAAGATGAGAGAGTTGTTGACAGCGGGATGTTATTTCGATATAATAAAAAAGTTGCTGTGAAAACAACGATGTAAGTT
>NZ_JBGUAU010000058.1:0-12469 GCF_041820985.1 Evansella sp. AB-rgal1 | reverse complement strand
CAACTGAACCCGTTATTCAGACACAACCCTTTTTATTCACTTTCATTTTCTACAAGATGTTTAAGCTTGGATATCTTATTATCCCAGAATTGTTCATAAAAGGATAACCAATGTTTGACTTCTAATAAGCCTTCAGGCTGAAGTTGATACCTCTTCTCTTTTCCTACCTTCTCAGATCTAACAAGGTTGGTTTCCGCAAGGATTTTCAAATGTTTGGAAACCGCAGTGCGACTAATCGGAAAGTGATTCGAAATCATGGTTACAGATAGTTCCTTATCAGCTAAGATTTTTAGCATTTCTCTTCGAGTAGGATCTGCTATTGCCTGGAAAACATCGTGTCTTTGCTCAGAGATCATTACTTCTCCACTACTTCACGAAGTTTTTCATACACAATCGATTCCCAACCACCGTTCATACGATCTCTAATATCTTTGTTCGTTTGATCTGGCCCAGGTCCGGGAACAAGAGCATCTGGCTCTCCCCATCCTGAATGAATCAGAGTAAATTCTGTTTTATCTCCTATATCCTTCAGTTCAAAGGTAACAACCCAGCCCATTTCTCCCCAAGAAAATTCAAGTAAATTGGGTGGATCTAATTTCAATACCTTACAAGGCGTTGGACCGAAAGGAGACTGAATGGTGAATTCATGACCAAGCTCTTGTTGAAAGTCATTTGGCATAAACCATGCATCGATGCCCTCTGATGTAGCTACTGCATTCCAAACTGTCTCAATACTTGCTTGAAAGACAGTGTTTTTACGAATTTCTGGTGTTTTTTCGCTCATTGTATTTCCTCCATGGAAGTTAATATGTAACCAAAAGGTTGCATGAACATTATACGAAACCTTTTGGTTACATGTCAATTAAAGCAATGGTTAGTATACCTTTATTCCAAATTCTTAATACGCACTCAATCAGATAATCTCTCTAGTTTGTATCCAGAAAATTTGCTTTTTAGTTTTATCCTTCATAACGAATCTACTTGTTTTCGGCACACCCTCCATACACTAATCTAGTTTGACTCTTCCTATCTATTTCAGATCATTATACGCCTCTACCATTTTCTGCGTCTCTACTTTCATTTCTTCTACTAAGGATGATGGTGACAGTACTTTTGCATGTCTTCCCCACGCTAATATCCAGCCTTTTAAGCCTTCACTTATTTTGGCTTTTGCTTTTAAAATAAACGTAGATTCATCTATTTTTCGTATGTCAGCATCAAGACCGAATTTATCAATAACCCCATTTAGTGCAACTCGGTTTAAATTGAATTGAATGGTAATCCACTCATCTTCTCCCCCAAACATGTGAAAAGAATGTTGCACATATGTACTAATATCTCGTCTTTCTCTAATAAACCTTTCTTCCGTGATCGTAACACTTCTCATTCGATCTAATCGATAGTTTCTAGGATTATTCGCCTCCCCATATTTCACATCATCTCCAATTAAATAATAGAAGTCCGATTCCCAAATTAAAGCAGAAGGTTTAACGTTATAAAACGCCGCATCATGGCGTAACTGAAACTCCTTGTTTATATTAAAGTCTCCATATTGAAAAGAAATCATCTTTGACTCGGAAATAGCCCGATGAATGGTGTCGATATGATTTCTAATTAAATTGTAATCCATATTAATCGACTGGAGATACACGATAGGATCAGGCAATGTTTTTGCTATGTGCTTACTAGTCATTTTTTTCAACCTAGAAACAAGGTATCTCTTTTCATCTTCTGTTATAAACCTAGCCGATAGAATAGGATCAATAAGTAGACGTAATTGGTATGTTTCGAACAGACGGTCTTGATGACTATAAAAGATTTCTCCAAACTTCTCTTTGTTTTCCATGATTTCAATATCCATCGCACGTAATGCCTCAATATAGCGTTTTACTGCTTTAGAATCTGCTGTGCAATCGGGTATTTCTAGTTTCAACTTTTCTACTAGTTCCTTGATCGACAGTTGATGATCTTCGTCCGTCTCTCTGAGAAAGATTTCTCTTAGTGCTAAAATTCTTCGACCATATTTCCCTTCACTCATTCCTAAGCCACACCCCGTTCATAAAAACTAAGAAATAAGAAATGGGAATACGAACTAACTACAACTTCGAATTCCCATACTCTTTAAAAAACAACAGTTTGATTTGGAGTTACAAAATAAAGCTGAGCACATGAAACAGTTTCTCCCGTTACTAAACTCCAGACAGATTTATACATCTCCACCTGATCTTGATAATAGTTTGCTAATTCAGGGAGAACAGATAAATCCTTTGGACGATCTGTTTTATAATCAACAATCTTCCACTCTCCATCTACTTTATACACAAGATCAATAACTCCACTAATAAACACTGTAGAAGTTCCCTTATGTTTTACGAAGTAATACAATGGATCTCCCTCTGTTACTGGAATGGAGAAAGGAACCTCTGTCAAAACCTCTTCTGCACGTTGAAGTTCATCCCAAATCTCCGTTTCAACAAACCTTTCGAGAAGCACATGCACTTCTTCCTCTCTTTCAATAGAGAGCTCATGTTTTTGTAATACATTTCTGATGCTATTCGAAGAAATCTCGTTTCGAATATATTTTTCAAATACTTCATGAACAGCAAGCCCCCAAGCCATTCCTCCACCGGTTTCCCGTTCAATTCCTAATGTGAAAATTTCAGGCTTTTCGTCTGTTGGACTCATTTTTGAATAAGATGGTTTTGAGCTTATCTCTACCCAGGTAGTCAGGTTCTTCGTTTCCACATCATACATCTCTTTTGAAATTGTTTGAACGGAGCTTTCCGGACTTTCCCCTTCTACCTCTTCCATGAAAAACTCCTCTACCTCTGACAATCCTGTAAGTAGTGGTTCCCATGGATTTTTCCCATCCTTTCCACTACAGCAACTAATAATCAATGCTTCTTCCGCTCGAGTTGCTGCTACATACAATATACGAATATCTTCATTCGTTAAATACCTTTCCTCTTCTGCTCGATATTCTTCCCAATTCTTTGGTTGTGCGATTGTTTTGGATGCATAGCCTACTTTTTTATCAAATTTAAAAAATCCTTTCGATCCATTTTCCTCTCGCTTAATATGAGAAGAAATTTTATCACTAATATCTGGCTTCTTTCCTGGATTTGCTAAAAAAACAATAGGAGCTTCTAAGCCTTTTGCTTTATGCACATTTAATATTCGAACAGCATTTGCATCCTCTTCTAGATTCACTACTTTTGACTTTGTTTCCATCATATTGGTAAGATAGGAAACAGCATCCTCGTATAACGTTCTTCCTTCATCCTCTTCATTACGAAGCGCTTCTATGATTTGTAAAAATTGAGTATACTCTCTTTTTCCATACTGTTTGATTAATAATAATGGATAAAATCCAATATCTTCTATTATTTTCTCCATTGCTACAACAGGAGGATAGGACAAGGCCCACTTTGCATACATTCGCAGCTTCATAAATGCTAATGAAACTGGATGAGCTTCAAGCTCAAGTTTTTCTGGTGTTGGGCTATAAATGGAAAAAGTGCCTCCCGCTTGCTTCCACTGAAAAAGCTGTTCATCACTAATTCCAAACCACATACTTCGCAGTGCAGCCACAGTTGTAACAGTATCTGTTGGATCAACAAAAACCTGAAGTATAATAGGAAGTTCCTTAAATTCCTGCGTAGAACCGATTTCCATTTCACCACTGACACTAATGGGAATACCTGCTTCTTCTAATGTGTGGGCATATACATCAATACCATCATTATATCTTGTAATAATCATGAACTCCTTTGGTTCATGTCCTTGATGTAACAATGTTTGAATAGCGTGCAGGATATTTTCAGCGTCTTTTTCAAGAATTACTCCTTGATTTTTCGTGTACTCCTTAGGAATTGTTAACTTCGATATCCCAGAAAATGTAGTAACGGAATCATCTTTAAACGAATGTAAAGGTCGGTAAGCAGCTTGATACTTCGTTTCTGTTTCAGGTAAATGATCTATAAAAATACTATTGAGGTTAGTTGTTACAGTATCAACTGTTCGAAAGTTCATCGTCAGCTGAAGGACGGAGCCACCATGCTCTACAATAAGCTCCTTTACTTTATTATAAATATCGATATCGGCTCTTCGGAAACGATAAATTGCTTGCTTTGGATCACCAACAACAAATAACGATCCTGCACGTGGCTTACATTTCCCCCAATCTACCTCAGAAACATCTTCTCCCGTTAAAAAGAACATCATTTCTGCCTGAATTGGGTCTGTATCTTGAAACTCATCCACTAAAAGACATCGGTATTTTTGCTGAAAATACGTTCTCACTTCTGGATTGTATTTTAAAAGGTTACTCGTGTTAATTAATAAATCTTGAAAATTTAATAACGATCGTTGCTTTTTTATTTGCTCGTAAATGTGTAATGCACCTTGCAAGAATTCAATGATAATTGGGTGACAATACTCACGCCACTCCAAAAGTAGATGCTGAATGCGATCTTCGAAAAATAGTTGGATACGCTCTTTATACTCTTTGGCATCTTCTTTCGAGGTCCATCTATTTTGAGTGATGTTGAAGGCTGATTTTTTATCAAATAGATCAAACACCTCGATCATCATTGTGTTATTTCGTTTCAAATAAGCATCCATTCGTAATGCATCTTTTATAGCCTTTTGAAGATTGTCAGGACCATTTTCTATTTTTACTGGGATACAACGATTGGCTTCCTTTAACAGTGCAAGAAAAGCATCATAGCTTCTTTCTATATCTGGCATTTCTGAAGGTGTCCAAACCCATTCTACATCTGGGTAGTTCTTTAAAAAGTGAAATCGATCCAATAAGGTAGCTTCCTTCAACCCTATATCACGAATTACTTGTAACATTTCTCCATATTCCTCTTGTAGCATGGAAACATACGAATACCATGCTTCCTCCGCTACTTTTTTATCATCCTCTTCTTCTAACTCTTGAAAGGTAATATCTAATTTGGCTTCTATTGGACGCTCTCGAAGTAACCGGGAACAAAACGAGTGAACCGTTCCTAGAAAACACTGCTCCATATTTTGAATCGCTTCTTCTAACCTCATTTTCACTGTCTTATTCGTTTCCGATTTCCACGTTTTTTCTAACTGATTTTGAAATCTTGTTTTCAACTCGTCGGCAGCTTTTCTCGTAAACGTAATTGCAACAATCTCATTAATTTTGCAAGTTCCTGTATGAATTAACTGTACCATTCGTTCCACAAGGCTCGTCGTTTTCCCGGAACCAGCACCAGCTTCTACAAGAAAATTCTGGTTCAAGTAATCTTTGATTTGATCCCTAGCATCTTGGTCCACTACTAGTTTAGTCATAGGCTCTTACCCCCTTAAAACTGCGAACCCCTACAGACTCCTTATCTTGATGCTTCAATTCTATGTGGTCATTATCATAGGTTGATCGCCTACAAATTTGTTTAAAGTCGCAATATTTACAATCACTCACATCTTCTGTCATAGCAAAATCACCATGTTGAATAATGGTAAGTAGCTTGTCCAAAATATCGATACCATTCGTTCTCATGGTTTCTTCTTGCTCTCGTTCAAACACTTGGCCTAATCCTTTTTTTGTTGGGAACAAGTAGCTACTTTTTTGGACAGTGCCCGTCTCTAATGACAGATGACTTTCTATCGCTAATGTATAAAGAAGATGTTGCAATTGACGACCACCTTTAAAATGTTTCTCCCCTTCGTAGCCATACGTACCGCCAGTTTTGTAATCAATAATATGGAACGACTTATCATCTAGCTCATCCACTCGATCGATTTTTCCCGAGACGAGAAAGGAGCCTGAGGGTAACGTAATCATCGCTGGTTCTTGTCCATTTACACCGAACGTGTACTCAAAATACTTCGGTGTACCTTGGACACTATTCTCTTCTTCTATTTTCAAGAACATCTCACAAGACTCCAATATTTCTTCTGTTTCTTGATATTCCACCTTCTTACTCGGTGCTGGTACATGTAGTTTAACTTTCTCTATACTTTCAGTTGCAATTTCTTTTATAAGGTTCGTATGTTTTTCAACAGAAGGTTTTTCTTCTCGTTCCTGTAATTGAAGAAACAATTTTTCATATATTTCATGAAGTAAACTACCTCTTGTTGCTGGGTCCAACCAGCGTGTTGGATCATACTCCGTTTCTTCCAATGGCTTTATTTTTAATACTTCCTGTAAGAAAAACGAATAGGGACATGTTGCAAGCATCTCTAGTTTTCCAGCAGATATCCTAATATCTTTATTCAACCGAGGATCAAACATGGTCGTGTCACTACCTATTTTTCCATCAAACTCGGTAAAACGTATGTTATCTCTCGTTTCCTGTGCAACAAGTCCACTCATGATATGTTTAAATTCCTTTAATAAGGCAATTTCTATTTTCAACTTTCTAGGCGTTGCTAATTTTTCCGTCCACCAATCCTTTCGATTCAGAATTGGTGCATCCGATATTGGTAAAGCGTCCTTTAGCTGTTTAAAATCAGCATCGCTATTCCCTGATTGATATCGATAGCATTGTAAAAATAAGTGAGAAGGATTAACTAAGCGATTCTCATTTACATCAAATTGACAATAGCTTACAGTAACATTCTCTGAAGAGGACGCTAACAACTGAAGCATTTGGTACATTTTTTCTTTCGGTTTATCTTGCAATAACGTTAACATTTCACCTAAACGCTTCCGTTCTATATCTAATAAAAGTGGATTCTCTCCGCCAACACCCGGAAAGCGACGATTATCTAAACCTACAACAAAGACATGCTTCCTTTGAACATAAACACCGTTAGAGAAAGCTGAAACATGCAAATGTCCTGCTTTAGGTGGAGACGCTCCGATAGAAATATCTAGTAAAAACTCTTCTAGTTGAAAAATTGCTTCTTGCATGGTCATTTCCTGGTTGACGTACGGAAGGATATTGTCTATTTTTTCTCGTAACGTCTCTTTTGCAGTTTGGTCATACAGAGAATGTACCTTACTAAATTCCTCCACCATAAATAATAAACCTTGTAACAAGTCATGATAGTTAACAGTTTCTCGAGACTGTAAGGAAGGTAGCTTAGATAAAACGATCTTATACCAATCAATTAGCCATGCTATTTCCTCACTTAAACGTTTAAAATTACTTCGATTTTCATTGTCCTCTTCTTGCTCTATTCTTTTGTTCACATGTTGTAATTCTGACTCTAACAAACTAAGATACCTTGATTGATCCCAGCCAATCTTAGTATTTCGCAAAATAGCCGACCATCTCGATTTTGATGGTGCACCTTCCTCTACATTGAAAAGTCCTTCTTGTAACAAACGAATAAAAATAGTAGTACTATAAGAATGCTTTATCCACTTTACAATCCCAGATATTAATTTTCCAGGACGTGTGAAACGAATCGGCACCCCTTCCTGAAACGTTACAGGTAGCTTTTCCTTTTCCGCCAGATGATACATTATTGTCACATAAGGGTTGCGTTGACTATAAAAAATAACACAATCATCTAATGCTAAATTGTTGGTTGCAATTCTTTGAATCACTTGCTTTACTTCCTGCTCCTCTGTTTTCGTCGTAAACAACGGAAGAGTTGTTGTCTGGGAATCCTTCACTCCCTCTAGATCGTAAATATAACTTAATGGACCAGCTTGTACTTCTGTTATTTGGGTAAACTTGGACATACGGGGTTTCGTTACTCCATAAACAGGAGCTAATGGTAAAAATACTAGGTTATCAGCAGTAACACATTCAAGAAACTGTTCTTGTAGTTTTGTAACCTTAAGATTGTTTTGAATGAGAAAAATACCGTTCTTTGGTTTCGTATTAGCTATTGTATTTTCGTATAACATGGCATCGTCTGCTAAATTGTTGTCTTCTAATAATCTTTCATAACCTTGAACTATTTTTATCATATCTAACCCTTTTTGAGTCGAAACAAATTGTTCAGGAGTTAGTGTTTCACTTGTATATCCAGCAAGTCGGAGTTCTTGAACAATCTCATACATACCATGACTTAGAGATGGCGTTACTTCAAGCTCATGAAAATAGGTTAGTCTGTTATTATCTTTTAGATCCTTTAATAGTAAATAAAAGAGATGAGACCCAATAGCATTGTCAATATAGTTCATGTGAGTACCGATGGAATCAAGAGCTAATTCACGTATCGTTTTTATTTTTACATTAATGGCTTGATGTCCTTGTTTCATATAGTGAAACAGGATTTGTTCCCCAATAAAATAAGAATCAACAACTAAGACTTTTTCTTTCAGTAAATTATTCTGACAAATGTGATGTAACGTTTGAATAAGCGATTTCATTTCTGTTCACTCCTTCGCTTGAAATAGATACTACAGGCACTAACTAAAATAGGCTATACATATACATTAACCAAAAGGGTATACCATTTTTGGTATAGCTTAAAACATCTCGCATAATTGCGCGAGCAGGCTGAAGTGAATTGAATAATTACCAACAAAGGTAGTAATACTTGATAGTTATAGCAATGATTCACGCATAGTCAGGGTTAACATAAAATTTATCTACATATCAATATTTTACCATTTCGCGATTTATTTTATATATATATTATTGGAAACAAACTCGTCCGCCTGATCGTTCAGTTCATATGAGAAAATGGCCATCAACATATCGCCCCTCCGACTTCCTACGCTCAATCGAGTTATCATTTCCTGCAACCCATACAAAAAAGTGTGCCAAAAGCAGCATTCCCCAAACGCCCTTTTGACACACTTCTTTAAAACTTCCTATTATTGTCCATGCCCTAACGAATAGCCTCTTTCACCATTGTACTTATTTAAATTCTCTCTTCACTGATAACGTTGGAATTATACAAGCCACAAAAAAAGACAAGTAAGATAAGACGGATGGTTAGATAAAGCAAAGGATTTAAAGGTAATAGTAAAAAATGCTACATGATCTAATTACACCTGTTCGCCACTTTTTCATCTGAGGTAACTAGTTCACTTTAAAATATTTGTAAATATTCAAATTCATCACATTGACGCATCGCTATTGAGACAGGAACTCATTTATAAATTACTACAATAGGAACTATTTTTAATTTTGCAAAAAACTACCATTTAATTAAATTTATTATACTTTTTCACACATGTGCATCGCTTGTTGGAACAGCACTTATATTTAGCATGATGAGCTTATAAAATTTTAAAGAGTATAAGAAAGCATATTAAAAATAGATAAATAGTCCTTCTTTCTTTCTTTTTTAAATCTTTTTCAATCAGAAAATATAGTAAACCAACAATAAAACTTGCTGTAAAGAAAAGAAAAAAAATTGTCAAAATATCTCCCCACCTTTACATTGGACTAAAATTAATTTTAGTCCAATACCATGAAAATCTACTCAGTTTTGTCTACCCGTTTTCAGTTTTTAGTTTCGGCTAACTTAGTTTTGATTAATTTAGAGAATGGCCAAAATACCACAATTTAGAAGTGTGTACCTAAAAGGCTATATGCATTTCTCACCTTTGCTCTTCCACTAGTAGCATTATTATAAATAATAAATGCGGAGACCAATCCTGTACCCCCCAATGCAATTACACTAAGTACTGTATACCACGAAATCATTCTACAACAGCATTGTTATGATTTCCAAGTCTACCTCTTTTTGAACCAACTCCATATTGTAAAAAATCATTGGTATCTGGATAAGATGCCATATAATATCTTATTGAAGTTCTTTGCTCCCAATAAGTTATGCTCCTTTTTCCATCACGCGTTAATAGTTCATCACTAGAATTTATACCAAGTTCAGAAGGCGCTGGTAGACTTATTACTTCTTCACCTTCTTTTAAATTTTTAAAAATATAATGTATATCTTTATTTCTTTCATCTTCGATAGAAGTGGCATAACTACTGGATGGTAAAATAGTAGTCACAACTAATAAAAATACTAATAGTGTACAAATAATTTTCTTATTCATCAGTAATCCTTCTCACTATTTTTTTGACACTATATTATATTAATTCCTCCTCTCAATTAATTAGTTAATATTACCATTAATTCAAAAAAAAACTATATTTATTTTTAAGAAATATATCAATATATTAAAAACAGTACAATAGTATTGTAGATTTTACCTATTTCGAAGATTTCCAGTTTCTAACTGAACCTTTAGAACCTCTATAGAGTAAATAAATTTGGGTGTTTTTTCATATAACAAAACATTAGATAGAATAAATAACACGAATTAACTTTATGGGTTTTTATTGACTTATATATGATAAAAGTTGGTGTTATTTTATGCGTACAAAAAATCGATTATAAGCTCAAAATTCTTATTGCTATAAGCCTGAAATAACTCATTGTTCCAAGTGTGATGAGAAATTAGTTTATTGTCATCCATTATGGAGAAAAACAATTTTGACCCTAGATGGAAAAGTGAAAGTTCTTAACTTGGGATATCATTGTGAAAACGAAACATGTTCAAATGATACGACTTATCGATCAGCATAAGCTGAACATTTAAGTATGAAACATATAACGTACGGTATGGAAATTGGCCATATTGACTATTTGAGATTTTAAGAACATACAAAAGGTTCCTTACGAGCGATATCAACAAGAAGTGTCTGCATGGACGAAACGAATTTCAGAACACACTAAACAAAGAAGGTTAAGAGAGACCAAATGCATATTTAATCAATATTGAAAAGAGATGGATAAAGAACATCTAACCAATTGTGTTAGTTGTTCCCTCTAAGTTTTTTTGGATAAGAAAAAAAGTGTACCAAAAGCAGCATTTCCAAAATGCCCTTTTGACACACTCTTTTAACAGTTCCTATTATTGACCTTGCCCTAATGAATAGCCTCTTTCACCATTGAACTTATATAAGTTTTCAATTTTGATCCACTGTATCCCAGCTTCATCAACTCGTTGTAATAGCTTCATTATATCCGTATTCGTTAATTGGGATTGACCCTCTGATAAATGGAATCGGCATCTCCAATGATCCGTTGTAAATGTTTCTGGGAAACCATTAGGATACACTTTCACTCCGCGGTTTGTAATAATAGCTAACTCTAACTCAGGACCTGCGATAGCTTCAAGCTTCTGCCCGAGCTCGTCAGCAGTAATTTCATTGTTTAAAACAAAGACGTCTACTCCGTCTAGCTCCTGAACGATTTGACGATTTGCACGGTCTTTCGCTAATGGAGACATTTCTAATTTCACATCGTCACCCTCTGATTTTTCCTTATATGATGCAGGTTCAAACTTCGTCGGTACTTGCCCTAATCGTGCAATGACTGCTTCTGCAAACTCATTTGTTCCAACAGAAGGACCACCTTTTGCAATATCTCCGGTATACACTCCATCTTCTAGCGTTTTTAACCATGCATTATGAATCTTTTCCGCTACTTTCGGTTGACCAATGTGTACTAACATCATGATCGCTCCGTGTAGAAGACCAGATGGGTTTGCAATACCTTTCCCAGCAATATCGGGTGCACTTCCATGAATGGCTTCAAACATTGCACATTGATCACCAATATTGGCAGAACCAGCTACACCAACACTTCCCAATATTTGCGCGGCCACGTCAGATGCAATATCACCATAAAGGTTAGGCATAACGATTACATCAAATTCTTGTGGTGTATCTGCTATCTTTGCAATACCGATATCGATGATCCAATGATCTGTTTCGATATCAGGATACTCTTGTGCGATTTCATTAAATACTTTATGAAAAAGACCGTCAGATAACTTCATAATGTTATCTTTTGTAAAACAGGTAACTTTTTTACGATTATTTTTTTTGGCATATTCAAATGCGTAACGAACTATTTTCTCACTACCTGGACGGGTAATAAGTTTTAAACATTGAACTACTTCTGGTGTTTGCTGATGTTCAATTCCTGCATATAAATCTTCTTCATTTTCCCGAACAATGACAAGATCAACATCAGGGTGCTTTGTCTTAATAATTGGATGATATGATATATTTGGCCGAATGTTTGCATATAAGCCTAGCGTTTTGCGGATCGTAACATTTAAGCTTTTGTATCCTCCACCTTGTGGAGTAGTAATTGGGGATTTCAAAAAAACTTTCGTACGACGTAGAGATTCCCATGCTTCGTCACTAATTCCAGCGGATTGCCCTGCTAAATATACCTTTTCCCCTATATCAATAAATTCCGGTTCAAATTCAGCACCAGCATACTCCAGTATCTTTAATGTAGCATCCATAATTTCCGGACCTATTCCGTCTCCTCTTGCAACAGTAATTTGTCGTTTATTTGACATATAACCACTCCTTACTTCATTTTTATCATGATTATTGTATAAAAGTATAAACAAGAAACAATGAATAATAGTATTACCTATATTTCCAAATATCACTAATCCTTCATTCATATCATACCGAATAATGAGAATAACATATAATACAAATTTATTATTACAGTTGATAAGTTTTTCTTATCAAAAAGATAATAATAA
>NZ_JBGUAU010000057.1:0-13406 GCF_041820985.1 Evansella sp. AB-rgal1 | reverse complement strand
TGTGAAATGTTAGTGAATTTTAGTTTAAGGTTGAAATGGTTTTGGTGGTTCATTTATTAAACGATAATGATAACGAATTGCTTCTACAATTCGTTGAGATGCTTTACCATCTCCGTATGGATTCGATGCCTTTGCCATAGCATCATGTGCTTTTTTGTGCACTAATAACGTCTTTGCATAACCGTATATTTGGTTCTCTTCTGTTCCTGCTAATTTTAGAGTTCCAGCTTCTATTCCTTCTGGTCGTTCAGTTGTTTTTCGCAAAACCAAAACAGGCACACCTAAGGTTGGCGCTTCCTCCTGAACACCGCCAGAATCAGTTAAAATCATATATGCTCTAGCCGCGAAGTTATGGAAATCTTGAACTCCTAGTGGCTCTATTAAATGAATTCTTGGGCTATTTCCCAAAATCTCATCGGCAATCTCTCGAACAGCTGGATTTAGATGTACAGGATAAACAACCCTTACATCCTCATGTTCGTCCACAAGCTGTTTGATGGCACGAAACATATTCCTCATTGGTTCCCCTAAGTTTTCCCTTCGATGAGCTGTAACAAGAATTAATCTGTTGTTTGCGCCTACTTTTTTTAAAACTTCATGCTCATATGTTTCTGAAACAGTAGTTGTTAATGCATCAATGGCTGTATTGCCAGTTATGTAAATGGATTCTTCTCGTTTTCCTTCAGCTAATAAATTTTCTTGCGCCTTCCATGTTGGTGCAAAATGAAGGTCTGCTATTACACCTGTAAGTTGTCGATTCAATTCTTCGGGATAAGGTGAATATTTATCCCAAGTTCTTAAACCTGCCTCCACATGTCCTACAGCAATCTGATTGTAGTAAGCTGCTAAACTTGCAGCAAAAGAAGTTGTAGTGTCTCCATGAACAAGGACCATATCAGGCTTATACTCTTTCATAATAGTGTCTAATCCTTTCAGTGCTTTTATCGTAATATCCGATAATGTTTGCCCTGCCTGCATGATATTTAAATCTTCGTCTGGGGTAATATGAAATAGTTTTAATACTTGGTCAAGCATTTTCCGATGTTGTCCAGTTACAATAACTGTGGACTCTAATTCTCTACTATATTTTCTCAATTCAATTAGAAGTGGACACAGTTTTATCGCTTCAGGTCTTGTACCAAAAATCGTCATTATTTTTATGCGCTCTGAAATAGGAATCACCTCCTTGTTTAAATAGTTTTTTAAACTTATATCTACCCTAAAAATACGTGTGTTATTGGTAGTCAAACTTATCTAGTATGACTAACTTTGTTGGTTTATATTACATTCTCCACTGCCCACTCCCTATCCTGTGAGGAGTTACCGAGTCTCCTCACGACTCCGCGCTGCGACGTCTCGCCTTTACTCTACTTCCTACTGATGTATCGTGGGCATTCGCTCATTACATCGGAACTTTATAGTACTAATATACTTCATAACCTATTTTCATTTGCTATAGTGTAAATTTTATATTGTAATTTGAGTTATGTTTTGGACAATAGTATATAAAAAATAGAGGAAAAGCATTTTCATACTCTTCCTCTACTGACTATCGCATATTAAGAACAAAATGTCACTATCATGAAGCTTGCTCTGTTATTTTGTTCCAAAGAGGCGGTCTCCAGCATCTCCTAGACCTGGTACGATATAACCTTTTTCATTGAGCTTTTCGTCCATTGCAGCTAAGAAAATATCCACATCTGGATGATCTTTTTCCACCGCAGCAACGCCTTCAGGTGCAGCAACAAGACACATTAATTTAATATTTTTTGCTCCGCGTTTTTTCAACGAATGAATTGCTTCTACCGCGGAGCCTCCTGTTGCAAGCATAGGGTCAATAACGATAAACTCTCTCTCTTCAATGTCTTTCGGAAGCTTTACGTAATATTCTACAGGCTGCAATGTCTCTGGGTCTCGGTAAAGTCCTACATGTCCAACTTTTGCTGCTGGAATTAAATTTAAGATCCCATCAACCATTCCGAGACCAGCACGAAGAATTGGAACTAGTCCTAATTTCTTACCTGCAAGCAACTTACTCTTTGCAATCCCAACTGGCGTTTCCACTTCCACGTCTTGAACAGGCAAGTCTCGTGTTATTTCAAATGCCATTAATCCTGCTACTTCATCAATTAATTCACGAAATTCCTTTGTTCCTGTATTCTTATCACGTATGTACGTTAACTTATGTTGAATTAGTGGATGATCAAATACGTAAACTCTACTCATTAAATACCGCTCCTTTTAATTGTTTCCTCATTTTATTTAACGTTTTATCGAAAATTGACAAACCCCTACATTCTCTTTGAAAATTCTACATAAAAAGTTATGATGATTCAAGCTGAAAGGCAAATATTTTAAAAAAATTCATAGATGAAGCGCTTTAGTGGAAATAGGTTTATTTTCTCCCTCTTCCATCGAAGTCTCGTGGACTTGGACTTTATCCATTTTACGTTGAAGGGTCTAACCAACGTGTTTGTCATATTCCATGCCGCTATTTCCAAAAAACACATGGCTACAAATCTCCATGCGGAGCTCCACTTCTACAGACTTTTTTTTACAATAGATGTTATACTAATTTGTAAAAAACCACCTTCTCGTATTCTTATTAAAGGAGTACTTAATATGACATCTCTTTTATTCTTTCCTATTTACATACTACCTATCATAGCTATTATACTTTTTGGATATTATACTGCTGAGAATAAGAAGGAAGAAATATTGTTTTTAAAATGTTTTGGGTATTTCTTCTTAGGTGCATTTATTTTCTGGATTGATATGTGGCCTTTACCAATAGGGTTTTTAGTGGGATTCTTTCTACTAAAACCGAAAGTTAATACAGTGATGAAAAAAAGAGTGATTATTATTGGGCTGTCTGTAGCATTGTTAAGTCACCTTTTAATATTTTAGTTCTTTTGCTAGCTAAAATACTGGTTATTAAGCGTAAACATGAGTTTCTTTTTCAACCAAAAGTACTATGGATACATTTATAAGTCAATAAACCTTCTTATTAATAGTCATGAGTGCATTTCTCATAATCCTATAGCGTATTTAAACTTTCTTAAAGCCAAAAAAGTCAAAAGCACCCTTACACAAAGGGTGCTTTCCTGATTTCTATTAACGTAAGTCCTCATATAAAGGGAAACGGCTAGTTAATGCTTCCACTTCTTTTTTCGCTTCCGCTTTCACCGCTTCATCTTCTGGTGCCTTTAAAACTTTCGCGATGATTTTTCCAGTTTCCGCAAATGCAGCTTCGTCAAAACCACGGGAAGTCGCTGCAGCTGTTCCGATACGTAAACCACTTGTTACGAATGGACTCTCTGGGTCAAATGGAATTGTGTTTTTATTTGTCGTGATCGCAACTTCATCAAGTGCTGCTTCTGCAATCTTCCCTGTAATTCCTAAGCTACGTAGATCTAATAAAACAAGGTGATTATCAGTTCCACCGGAAACAAGGTTGATTCCTTCTTCGTTTAAAGACTTTGCTAGTGCTACCGCATTGTCTTTTACTTGCTGAGAATATACTTTAAAGTCTTCTCCTAGAGCTTCTCCTAGAGCAACTGCTTTAGCAGCAATTACGTGCATTAATGGACCACCTTGTAATCCAGGGAAAATGGCTTTATCAATTTGACGAGCAAACTCTTCTTTACATAGAATCATCCCACCACGAGGTCCTCGTAATGTTTTATGAGTCGTTGTTGTCACGAAATGTGCATGTGGAACAGGATTTGGATGTAACCCTGTAGCAACCAGTCCAGCAATGTGAGCCATATCCACCATGAAATACGCATCTACTTCGTCCGCAATTGCACGGAATTTTTCAAAATCGATTTCACGAGGGTATGCACTTGCTCCTGCAACAATTAATTTAGGCTTATGCTCAAGAGCTTTCTGACGAACATCTTCATAATCGATGACTTGGTTTTTCTCGTCCACGCCGTATTCCACAAAGTTGTATTGCTTCCCACTGAAGTTTACTGGGCTACCATGTGTTAAGTGACCACCGTGAGACAAGTTCATTCCTAATACAGTATCACCGTGCTCAAGGATTGTGAAATACACTGCCATGTTCGCTTGCGCCCCTGAATGTGGTTGAACGTTCGCGTGTTCTGCACCAAATAATTTTTTTGCACGATCTCTTGCAATATCTTCCACAACGTCTACATGTTCACATCCGCCATAGTAACGTTTACTAGGATACCCTTCTGCGTATTTGTTTGTTAAAACAGACCCTTGCGCTTCCATCACTGCTCGAGAAACAAAGTTCTCCGAAGCAATTAACTCGATATTTGTTTGTTGACGAGTTAACTCTGCATCCATTGCAGCAAATACTTCAGCGTCTTGGCTTTTTACTTGTCCTAATAATTCTGGTTTTGTTGTTGTCATCTAGAAACCCCACTCCTTTTATTTGAAAACCGAACAATTACCGGAAAGATGTAAAATTTCATTCAGTTTTCACATATAATTCACATCTTGTTCTATCTTCGCTCAAATTGAGTAATTTTTCAATATTTAATGACAAGTTTGGTCATTTTGTTTTGAAGAATATGCAGCTCGTTCTCCACCAATGAGTTTTGGGCGCGTTCGTGCCATCGTTATATGAGCTTCTCCCACATACTTAATTTTACTTCGAACCGGGACTGCTACCTTTTTTAAATGCATACCAATGAGAGTATCTCCAATATCGATCCCTGCATCTGCACGGATTTCTTCAACCATAACTGGAGCTTGCATCTTTTCATAAGCTATTGCTGCCATAGATCCTCCCGCTCCTGGGATTGGCACTACAGAGACTTGTTCTAATTGATGTGTCCTAGCGTATTCTTTTTCTACAACTAAAGCTCGATTTAGATGTTCACAACACTGAAAAGCTAAGAAAACACCTGTTTTTTGTTGAAAACTTGATAAGGTTTTCCAAAGTGATTCCGCTACTTCTCTCGTTCCTGCACTTCCTATATGCTCCCCGATTACTTCACTGGTACTCGTTCCAATCACAAGAAGCTGGCCACTCTCTAGGTTAGCAGCTGATTGTAGATCTTCGAGCGCTTGAGTTAACTCTTCTGCGATGGATGATGTGTCTTGAGTCATTTTAGTTACCTCCTTTTTATAATAATTAAACTTACTCTACTTTTCTATTACCTACCATGGAAAATACAGGTGTCACCACTATTTTGTATTACTAACTTTGTTGGTAGGTATTCCATTCGCTTCAGTCCACTCCTTTCCTGTGGGGAGTTGCCGAGCCTCTACTCTACTTCCCACTGGAGTTCGTTGACCTGCGCTCATTGCACATACAGTTGTTGTTACTAATATATCTAATAAAGTATTTTCATCCATCATGGTGCAAAATTTCCACTCACAAGGAAGTCTACCTTGCTACTTGCATGCAATCATAAAATACAAAAGGATGGGGTCGTCACCCTCATCCTCCAGTTACGCGGTTCTCGTATTGGCTAATTTTATCGATTCGGCGTGCGTGACGACCACCTTCGAATTCTGTAGACAACCAGACGCGCGCAATTTCTAATGCAACTCCTGGTCCAATAACACGCGCTCCCATTGCTAGCACATTTGTATCATTGTGCTCTCTAGTCACTTTTGCAGTAAATAAATCATGAACTAACGCACAGCGAACTCCCTTAACTTTGTTGGCTGCGATGGACATACCAATGCCTGTACCACAGATAAGGATACCTCTGTCCGCTTCTCCGTTTGCTACCATTTCCGCTACTGGTAAACCAAAATCCGAATAATCTACGGAATCGGCACAGTGGCTTCCTACATCGGTATAATCGATATTCAACTCTTTCAATAAAGAAATGAGATCTTGTTTCAATTCTACTCCACCATGATCTGCTCCTATTGCTACTTTCATTTCACTTTTCCTCCTAGAAAATATGTATTCCATGTAACGATTCTCGATTAGTTGAAAAACTTATGTTATATTCTTTCACCCTCTGATAAGGGTTTACTACAAAACGCTTACACTTATTTTAACAGGCAGTTTCTTTCTTTTCCACAGTATAAAGAAACAATGCACCTATGTTTTCACGAAGAAAAGGTTTGAATGGTTTTATTTAGTTTGGTAGCTTCGTCTTTGAGCACTTCTGTGGATGATGTGATTTCTTCCATAATTGCCGTTTGTTCTTCGGTTGAAGATAGGACTTCTTGCGCTCCTGCTGCGGCTTGTTGGGCCATGCTTGCTACTAGTTGTGTGTCGTTCGCTGTTTCTTCTATGGTTGTTTTTTGTTGTTCGATAAGCTTCAATATACCTTTTATGGAATTCGCGACTTCGTGAATGGATAGTGAGATGTTATCCATTTCTTTTGTCGTTTCTGCCCCTTTTTGCGTTTCTTTGTTTGCTGTTTTTACTTGTGATTTGATTTGCTCTGCTACTTCATTGACTTCATATTGAATATTTTTAATTAAATCAGTGATTCCTTCCACTGCATTGCTGCTTTGGTCGGCTAGCTTGCGAACTTCGTCTGCAACCACCGCAAAGCCTTTCCCATGTTCTCCTGCTCTCGCTGCTTCGATGGAGGCATTAAGGGCAAGAAGATTTGTTTGCGCTGAAATATCGCCTACTAGTGAGATGATTTCGCCCACTTTTTTTGCATGCCCTTCCAGGCGTTGCACAGATTCTAGGGAAGTTGCATTGTCTTTGGCAAGCTTTTGGACCCCTGACACTAAAGAAAGAATCGTTTCTTTGCTCGTATCTACAGTTGCAACCATAGATGTTGACAATTGATTGGATCTCTCTGCATTTTGTTGTACGTCCGAAGCGAGCTTTGTTACTTCCTCCATAGATACGGACGTTTTCTGAATTGCTGTTGCAGAGTTTTCTGCACCTGCAGACATTTCCTCCATGTTTCTCGTAATTAATTCGGATTGAGCAGCCGCGGTAGAAGCAGCTTCACGAATTTCCTTTACTTGCTCATTTGTATGATGAAAATTAGTTTGAATATCTCCGATTATATTTCGTAAACTTCCCACCATTTTATTAAACGCTAACGCTAGTGCCCGAAGCTCGTCGTCCGATGTTGGAACCTCCACATTTTCGTTTATGTTCCCATTCGCTACCTTCTTGGCTGCTTGTTCCACTCTTGTGATTGGTTTTGTCAAGAACGTTGCACCTAAGAAACCCAATAACCCACACCATATAATCCCTAGCACCAACGTAATGATGGTAAAGATATTTTCATTAACTCCTAGCAAATTCCCCAAGATTTCACTAAGGTAAAAAATAAAAATAGCGCTAAAACCATACGTGATGATGGCAACGGCACTAATACCAATTACCATCTTTTTTCGTAAACTAAATCGATATGTTGTTTTCCCCACAGTCTTTACTCCCCTATTTTTTATTTACTTGCTCCAAAAGTTTCTCCACAGCCGCTTCTATTTCCTTCAATGTGGCTTCATACACAGGCAGACTCCCCCCATATGGGTCTGCTACGTCAAAAGAAGGTAACTCAGATTCTAGTTGCTCGATTGCCTCTTGATCTGGCTTTAGCAGTTTCAATAATTCTTGCTCGAACTTTTCTTGATTAGGGATTTCATTCTTTTCATTGAATTCATCCACTTTCCCTTGATTGTTGGCTAAAAACGTCGCCTTCTTTAACTCTAATTGAGCGATATGATGTTTTATTTTTTCTAACTTATCTTTCGTCCCTGCATCGTTGTACACATATTCTTTTAATGTAGAAACTTTCTCATACGCATATGGAAATCTTTCCAGTAACAACCTTTTATGGCTTTCGGTCATGGTCAACACAACATCTGCCCATTGAAGCAACTCTTCATTGACTAGTTGCGCACGATGATTTTCACTAATACCTCTATTTGCCAACGCAGCCCTGGAGCCTTCTGACATCAGCATCCCATCCATCGCATGAACCCCAGCTGACTTTACTTGAATTGTTGCACCCGACTTCTGCCTTACAAGTGCTTCTGCCAACGGACTACGGCACGTATTCCCCGTACAAACAAACAATATATTCATTCCATACACCTCTTTACATGCTCAATTCTACTATTATCTTATCATAATTATATTTGAAAACAGTGATACATGAAATATTCCCCATTTACAATAAATTAATCAGAAAAAAAGCCTACTTTCACAAAGACAAAAGTCCCTGAAACTAGGCTAAGTGCTTTTTTTTGAAAACAATAGAGTGGTGTTTTGAACGATGGCTCGCTCCGTTCGTAGATGTGTTTATACGGATAGGAGTATTTTCATCCCAAACGCGATGAGGATGGTTCCACCTAGCCATTCGCTGTATCCCCCCATCCAATTCCCCATTTTTCTTCCCAAAATTAAGCCAATCCATGTTAATAGTGCGCTTGCCATCCCAAAACTTACTAATGTTACCCATGTTTTTGCTCCTAGCATCCCAAGGCTTAATCCTGCAGAAAAACTATCGATACTAACACTTAGTGAAAATAGAAATAACCCGAAGCCTGTCGGTTTTAATACTGGCTCTCTCTCGTGTTGAAATGTGGATACAATCATTTGTATACCAATAAACACGAGGACTCCACCACCAATAACAAATGCAAACATTCCTATATATTGTGACAAAAGTCTGCCTAAGATAATTCCAATAAGAGGCATTATTACATGGAATGCTCCAACGGTTATGCCAATTTTAGCAATATGTTTATAGCGAAGACCGAGAAGGCCCATCCCTATGGATAGGGAAAATGCATCCATCCCTAGTGCGAAAGCCATAAATCCTATTGTTACTAATTCTCCTATCACATCATCACCCCTTGGACTGGCTATTTTACTCTATGCATGTCCAAGGGGGTTTATTTCTTTTTTTTTTCGACGGAATGTTCGTCTTATGAAGCGGCACTCGCGATATTTAGGAGGTATTCTAACATATATGTGCGGGTTCAGGTAATATATGTGCGAAATTGGAAATTATATGTGCGAGTTCAGCAATTATATGTGCGAATTACACCAATATATGTGTGAAATTGGACCTTTTATGTGCAAGTTTGGTTTTCTTCATCATTGTATAGGGGTTAAAACTAATACTCACCGCGAATTAGTAGGATCATGAACGTAAAGTTGAGAATCTACCGCGATAATAAATTTAGAATTACACTAAAGACTAACCTATTTAACTTAAAATTAGTTTGCCACATGAAAGAAACCGGGGGAGTTTTGTGATTACAATTAAAATAGCAGATAGACCACTTTGGAAGTTGTGCTAAGCTCTCCTTTCGTTGAAGTAGAAATAAGATAAAGGCAAGGTGCCCCATTTCGGACTGCCATCTGCTCACATCCTGTGGGGCCTGGCTTAATAGCGACATCCTGTGTCCCGGCGAAATGCAAATGTTCTAAACGGTAAACAAAGCAGAGTTCATCCCTGCTTTTGATTTATTTTTCATTATCCGAGTTAGTAGGATACTCATTTTACATGTAAACAGCCACCTCCATTATCTGGGATGGCTGTTTATACTACATGCACTTATTTACCTTAATAAAACTATATTTTTCATGAATGAAGTTGTGATTTTTTGTGCCTAAGAAACCACCTATTTGTGTTGTAAAATCATTGATCCTCCTGAGGCTTTGTTTAAACGATTCATGATGGCTGTACCTATTTCAGTTTCAGCAAAAACTTCGGCATAGATAACATCCACTTCATGTTTCTCGAAAGCACGTAATGCATCATATAAATTCTTAGCTACAGAGTTCAGGTCCGAACGAGTACCGATTACTACTTGTTTTTCAACAGAAAAATTCCTCTCCATTTCTTCCGTAATAAGTAAGCCCACTTTCATTCCTTCTGATTGTGCTTTTTCAATAGTTTTCCTAAAAAATTCTTCGTCCCCATCCACCAATACTAATGGCGCGGCGGGGGCATAGTGAGTATATTTCATCCCCGGGGACTTTGGTGCTTCCGTTATTTTGTGGAGAGCTGGATCCATAAGTACTTCCCCTACTACAGACTGGATCTGTTCTTTCGTTATGCCTCCAGGTCGAAGAATCATCGGTTTTTCCCCCGTACAATCCACCACGGTGGATTCCACACCAACTCCTGTACTTCCTCCATTTATAATAGTATAAATCCGCCCGTTCAGGTCTTCTATTACGTGTTCAGCCTTTGTGGGGCTTGGTCTTCCCGATGTATTTGCACTTGGAGCTGCAAGTGGTAGATTCGCCGCCTTTATAAGCGCTAATGCGATAGGATGATCCGGCATACGAATAGCTACCGTTGAAAGGTTTGCGGTAACTTTCGGTGCTATCTTTCCATTATGCTCTAAAACAATTGTTAATGGACCTGGCCAAAAAGCATCCATTAACTTTTCCACAGTATTGGGGATAACTTTCACATAGTTATCCAGATCTTTTTGATCCGCAATATGAACAATTAACGGATTATCAGTAGGTCTTCCTTTTGCACGAAAAATTTTCTCTATCGCCTTATCTGAAAGGGCATTCCCACCTAAACCGTAAACTGTTTCTGTAGGAAATGCCACTACTTGGTCCTCTTTTAGACGGCTTGCTGCTAATTGAATGGATGGATGTTGTTCTAAGTTTTCCACATAGTTATCCACATTTAAGACATCTGTCTGTCGTTTATCCATATAAAACGACCTCCTTGCTCGTATATATTTTGCTTATCTAAAGGAGAAATGTCAATAGCATCCTTAGTATTATGTGTATCCTGTGGAAAAAGGAAGGGTTATCCACAGAGAACGGTGGATAACCCTTAGTTTATTGTGTATAACTTTGTTAGTTTTTGTGTATAGCTACTTTACTTATCCACAAATTAGTTCTAGTCCATACATTTTATTAACTACTTCCCTTTATTTTTTCGAGAAAATTGGTAAATCTTTCTTAATATGCTCTTTTATCTCTTCTAGTCTCGTTAGTTCTTCTGGTAAATCAGTTAAGGTCACTTTCTCAAAGCCTAGTGATGTTAAGAAGGTTGCCTTGTTTGCTGCCATTAAATAGGTTGATGAAAATCCTTTTTCCTCCGCATAATGAACTACTGCTTCAAGAAACTCTAAAATGAACATAGATGTAATTTTCTCTGAATCTACTATTAATGATCTGATTAACCCAATTGTTTCTGCCACTTCTTGAATCCTTACAATGGATACAAAATCTCCATTATCATTTTCTGCAATAAGGAATGAAGACCAATCTGTAGATGCGGAGCTAGGATTCACACCTGTTTTCACCATAAAGTGCTGTATTGGTAATGCATCTTCCTCCGATGCTTTTCTCACGATAAAACTCACAAT
This sequence comes from Evansella sp. AB-rgal1, assembly GCF_041820985.1. Classification (NCBI taxonomy): domain Bacteria; kingdom Bacillati; phylum Bacillota; class Bacilli; order Caryophanales; family Bacillaceae; genus Evansella; species Evansella sp. AB-rgal1. Next base: position 2,141 of record NZ_JBGUAU010000057.1, on the reverse strand, counting down.
TCCCACCCTTTCAAAATTAAGGCTTGTACTATGATACTATGTTCACGTTTTAGGGATATGACTAGTTTTTGAAAGTTTTCTATTTCTTCAGAAACTTGAAACCAAATCTAGCAGATCCCCAAAAAAGTATTTTGTCTGATAACTATATTATATTAGGAATAAAGTGGTATATTTGTATTAGTATAACAAGTATATGGGGGCCTTTAATATGTATTTACTAATATCGATAATTATTTGTACATTGATAGGATTTTTGCTCATTATGATGAGTCCTCTAATTGGTGGTGTAATCGCCTTTGGTTTAGTCCTAGGTTGTTTAGTTAGAGGGTTATATTTATTAAATCTAATTTATAACCAAGTTGTTCCTCAAAAGGATAAAGTTCAATCAGCATATGATGATTATCTAGAGGAAAGAGAGAAATCTTCATAATGGTGAAGAGATAAATATACATTCATTTAAACCAAAAGTCTGTTTTCTCTAGTTTTAAGTTATACAATAGTTTTTTCAAATATAAAAAAGGAAGCTGTCTTTTTGAATGACAGCTTCAAAACTCTATATATTAAACCAAATTGGCTCCCTCTTCAAAAAAGGGGGGGAAAATGAAGAGGGGCACGGTAAGATCACATAGTTGATAAAACTTCTTTCGTGTTCATGGAAATTATAAGTGAATAATTACGACCACAATCTGTTCCAAATACTAGTTACTAACTCAACAAGAAAGAATGCAACCTCTACTTCCTCTTCTTCTTCCTCATTGTCATCATTAGCTTCTGATTCATGTGCAACTGCATCACCATTTGAAAAATCTAGGAAGCATAATGGCGGGAATAATACACACCACCAGTTGTCACCTCTACCATCACCAATGGACACAAGTACTGCTTCATACTCCCCTGCTGGATAAAGACGATTTCCGTAAAGCTTTGTTGGAAAATTAGTTTCCTGGAGAGATACATCAAATGATTCCTTGCTTCCTGCTTGTTTCAACTGTTCTTCAACGATGTCATAAAGTACATCCATGTTGCTATCTATTAAATCACGGGCATCTTCCACACTTGCAATGTGTTCCACCCATTGAGTAATTTGTGCGTTAATCTCATCTCTAATGTCTCGTTTTACTGACTGATCTATCGGAGAATTACTGTTCGCTAATATACGTAATCGAATTGATTCTTCAGGTATTCCGTTTTCTGTAGTCGCAAATGCTGATGGAAGTACCACTTGAGATTCCCAAGATAAAATTAAAATAGATAATGCCGCTAGTAAGTAAATTTTTATTCTATGGTTTATGTTGTTCACGTTAAGCACCGCCCCTTCACAAATCATTCTGTCCAAGAGATAAATCTATTAAACTAATAAACTCACGACAACTTTTGACATAAGCTTGTCGACCCCTTGGTAGAAGCGGATTAAAGGAGGTATATTTTTTTGTGAATTAGAATTAATTCACGGAAAATTCACAGACCTGGTCCCTGAACTTTTTTTCAGGGACCAGGTCCGTGACAATCTTGTGACAGCATTGAATATGAAAAAAACCAGGATGTCTCCTTGAAAAGGAACCCTGGTTTTTCTTAATTATTTATCAATTAGATCATTTTCTTATTCATCCTTCACTTACATATCAATGAGAGCTTGTATCGGAATCATGATTATTTAAATCTTCCACTTTTCCTTGAACAGCCTTTATAATTTCTTCTAGTTCTTCTTTAGAAAACGAGTTTATTGCGCCATCCGTAAGAATCATATTCTCTTTCTCTTCTTTGGAGGTAAATATAGCCTTAATACCAGCTATGTTCACCTTTTTATCAATAAAAGACTTTATTTCCAATAGCCGATCCATATCATTCAATGAAAAAATTCGTTGATTCGCTTTATTTCTTACAGGGTGAATTAAACCGTGTTCCTCGTAGTAACGGATTTGGCGACCTGTTAAATTTGTCATTTCTTTGACAAAACTAATTGGAAATATTGCTAGATGTCGAGGAATTTTATTAATCACGATAACCCCTGCCCCCTTTTCTGCACGCTCATTTTCAAGTCGCACCAACGATTTTTATTCTTGAAGGATGATTACAGGGTGCTTAACAAAGTAAGCCCCCTGCAACTCAGTTAGTTATTTTTATATGAAACTAACTAATTC
>NZ_JBGUAU010000056.1:0-14384 GCF_041820985.1 Evansella sp. AB-rgal1 | reverse complement strand
CTAAAAAACAAATTTTGCTTTTTTTTAAGTTTCTAGAAAATATATGTGCGAGTTTGCGCGATATATGTGCGGGTTGAGCGTTTATATGTGCGAATTCAAGCAATATATGTGCGAAATCCTGATTATATGTGCGGATCGCGCAAATATATGTGCACTTTCCGCATCGGGAGGGAGGCGGGGGGAACTTCCTCAAATAAATACTCTCCCTTCACAAGAAGGGAGAGCTCAGGTCATTATTACTTAGACTTATTCCTATTATAAATATCAAAACCTACTGCTCCTAAAAGTACCAGACCTTTGATTGCTTGTTGCCAGTCGATCGTGATTCCGATGAGGGACATACCATTGTTCATGACCCCCATTACGAGACCTCCGACGACGGCCCCGATGATGGTCCCTACACCACCGGCCATCGACGCACCACCGATGAAGGCCGCAGCGATAGCATCTAACTCGAACATCGTTCCCGCTCTTGGAGTCGCAGCGTTTAGTCTAGCAGCGTAAATAAGTCCTGCAAGTGCAGCCATGACACCCATATTCACAAACACGCCGAACGTAACTAGCTTTGTTTTTACCCCTGATAATTCCGCAGCCTTTTGATTTCCACCTGTAGCGTAAATGTGTCGTCCGATGACTGTTTTATTCATAATGAAGGTAAAGAAAACAATGAGTACGAATAAAATTACAAGGATATTTGGAATGCCTCGATACGAAGCAAGCACGAAAGTAAACACATTGATTACAGCTATCATTGCGATAATTTTTGCGATAAAGAAGCCTTTCGGTATAACGGCAAATTGGTGTTTTAATTGGGTTCTACGTTCCTTGAGTTCACTGAACACTACGAGCAAAGACAATAGTACCCCGATTAGGAGAGTTAACACATGATAGGAGGTCACTCCGAGAAACGTTAAATCTGGAAGAAATCCTGAGCTGATTAATCGGAACTCCCCTGGATAAGGAGAGATGGATTGTCCTCCTAATACGACCATTGTTAATCCGCGAAAAAGGAGCATCCCTGCCAAAGTTACTATGAAAGATGGCATTTTGCAGTATGCGATGAAGAAGCCGTGCCATGCGCCGATGATTGCGCCGAGCAGTAAGCAGAGTACGACTGACACTACGACTGGTAGTTGCAGTTCGATCATTAGGATTGCTGCTATGGCTCCTACGAAGGCGCACACGGAGCCGACGGATAGGTCGATGTGGCCGGCGATGATGACCATTACCATTCCTATGGCTAAAACTAGGATGTAGCTGTTTTGTAGGATGAGGTTTGTTACGTTTAGTGGTCGAAGCAATATGCCGTCAGAAAGAATGCTAAAAAGTAGTACGATAAACATTAGGGCAACTACCATTCCATAGGAACGAATATTGCTTTTAAATAGTTCAGCTATTTTCATGTCCATTTCCTCCTGTTCGTGTCATATACTTCATTAATGTTTCTTGATTGGCTTCCTCTCGGGAAACTTCGCCAGTGATCCGTCCTTCACTTAGCGCATAGATTCGGTCACACAAACCTAGTAATTCCGGGAGTTCTGATGAGATGACGAGTACTGCTTTCCCGTTTTCTGCCATCTGATTGATTACACTATAAATCTCGTATTTTGCGCCAACGTCAATTCCTCTTGTTGGCTCATCGAGAATTAAGATGTTCGGCTCTGACAGAAGCCATTTACTTAATACAACTTTTTGTTGATTTCCACCACTCAAATTGCCTGTTACTTGGTTTAAGCTTGGCGTTCGTATGTTCATGATTTTTCGATATTCTTCCGCTTTCTTGATTTCTTCGTTTTTGTTAATGATGAAGTTTTTCGAAAGTTTATCTAAGCTCGTTAAACTAATATTTCGCTTAATATCATCGATAAGAATGAGCCCATACGTCTTCCTGTCTTCCGTAACATAGGCAATCCCGTTATCGATGGCCTCTTTGATCGAGTTTAACGTGACCGTTTTCCCATCAATCACAACGTCTCCGTTGATGTTTTTCCCATACGCTTTACCGAAAATACTCATGGCAAGCTCTGTTCTCCCAGCTCCCATTAAGCCTGCGATACCAACGATCTCGCCTTTACGAATCTCAAAATTAACATTCTTGAGAAGCTTCCTTCCGCTATGAAGAGGATGGTCCACGTTCCAATTTTTCACCTGGAAAACAACGTTGCCAATGTTTGGCTCTCGTGGTGGAAAACGATGTTCTAAGTCTCTTCCAACCATGCCTTTTATGATTCGGTCCTCGCTTACTTCACCGGATGATAGCTCGAGAGATTCAATGGATTTCCCGTCTCGTAAAATAGTAAGATTGTCAGCGACGTATGATACCTCGTTCAATTTATGAGAGATAATAATGGACGTCATTCCTTGGGCTTTAAATTCTAGCAATAGCTTCAGTAGATTCTCGCTATCTTCTTCGTTTAGTGCCGCTGTTGGCTCATCGAGAATTAATAACTTTACTCGTTTGGACAGCGCTTTGGCGATTTCCACCAGTTGTTGTTTTCCGACTCCAATATCCATGGCCAGTGTCCGTGGTTCGTCTGTGAGGCCAACTTTGGATAGTAGCTTTGTTGCTTCCACAATCGTCGTGTTCCAATTGATGATACCTTTTGTTGCCCGTTCGTTGCCGAGAAATATATTTTCAGCGATGGAGAGCTCCGGAATTAACGCTAACTCCTGATGAATAATTACGATCCCCTTCGCTTCACTTTCGTTGATATTTTTAAATTCACAAACTTCTCCGTCAAAAATAATGTCTCCGTCGTAGGAACCAAATGGATATACTCCACTCAACACTTTCATCAAGGTGGATTTTCCCGCTCCGTTTTCTCCAACGAGCGCATGAATCTCCCCTTCTTTCACCTGAAAGTTCACATTATTAAGTGCTTTTACACCGGGAAAGGTTTTTGTAATATTCTTCATTTCTAATAAGATCTTTTCCACTTACTTCACCCCCACACTTCGTTGGATTTGAGGATCGTGTTATTTGTATTTGACTCGATCATCAGGATTGCTCCAATGTTACCCAACTACTCTTTTTTCACCTCGTTCGGGCACTATGAACGCTCCAATGTTACCCAACTCACTCTTTTCACGCTCGTTCGGGCACTATGAACGCTCCAATGTTACCCAACTACTCTTTTTCTGGCTCGTTCGGGCACTATGAACGCCCCAATGTTACCCAACTACTCTTTTCCCACTTCGTTCGGGCACTATGAACGCCCCAATGTTACCCAACTACTCTTTTCCCACTTCGTTCGGGCACTATGAACGCCCCAATGTTACCCAACTACTCTTTTTCCACCTCGTTCGGGCACTATGAACGGCCCATGAACCCCTTAACATAATGCTAAATAACGATTTAGCAATAACCCTGAAGCTATTACTAAATCGCTCTTTTAGTTTTTTCAAAGCAGTTTTTACCGAGAAGCTTAATTGGTAATATTACTGGTTTCTGCTTGAAAGACTGCGAAAACAGCCTATTTTATCGATTAATCCTCAAAATCACTTTCGTCGTAGTAGCCACTTCCTACAAGCACATCTTTGTAGTTATTGATATCGACGGAAACAGGTTTTAACAAGTAAGAAGGTACAACCTTCACTCCGTTGTCATACGTTGTTGTATCGTTGACTTCCGCTTCCTCTCCTTTCAGAAGAGAATCTACCATTTCCACTGCTTTTCCAGCAAGCTCACGAGTATCTTTAAAGATCGTTTGCGTTTGCTCCCCAGCAATGATCGATACGACAGAAGGGCGCTCCGCATCCTGACCAGTTACAACTGGCATCGGTAAATCAGCCTCTCCATATCCCACACCTTTTAAAGAAGAAATAATCCCGATACTGATTCCATCATATGGCGATAAAACTGCGTCCAGAGTTTTATCCGTATAAAAACCACTTAATAGATTATCCATTCGTTCTTGGGCAGCAGACCCATCCCAACGAAGTGTTGCTACTTGTTGGAAGTCCGTTTGCCCACTTTGTACCACTAACTGGCCGCTATCAATATAAGGCTCAAGAACAGACATAGCTCCATCAAAGAAGAAATACGCATTGTTATCATCTGGTGACCCTGCGAATAGCTCAATATTGAATGGGCCATCTCCATTTGCAAGTCCTAAGTACTCTTCAATATACTCACCCTTCAAAACACCAACTTGGAAGTTGTCGAACGTCGCATAATAGCTAACATGCTCCGATCCACGAATAAGTCGGTCATATGCAATAACAGGAATATCCATAGAAGCCGCCAGATCAAGTACCTCTGTTAACGACTCTCCATCAATGGCGGCGATTACTAGTGCATCCACGCCTCTGGTAATCATGTTTTCAATCTGGTCAATTTGATTCTCAATCACATCTTCCGCATATTGCAAATTTGTTTTATATCCAAGCTCTTCAAATTGCTCAACCATGTTGTTCCCATCCGCAATCCAACGTTCAGAAGATTGAGTTGGCATAGAAATTCCCACTGTACCTGCGTCATCACCACTTGTGGAATCATCCCCACAAGCTGTTAAAAAGAGGAAAAGAGTTACCGACAAAAAGACAAATATTGCTTTTTTCACTGTTTACTACCCCCTTGAGTTTGTTTTGTTTACTCAACCTCAGTGTAAATGTAAGCGCTTTATTTGTCTTTTTGATTTCTTATTAATTTTTATAAAAATTCTACTTCTTTTGGAAAAACAAGGCGGGGAGACTTCTCTCACTGACACCTGTTCTGAACAAAACCCATCCTATTTGGAAGATAGGTGCTGTCATTAACCTAACAGCCATTTTCACATGTAAGAAAAGCGCAAGGCGCCCTCTCATAACCGAAATGCAAATGTTTCTGGTCGAACGAAAAGCATAATCCGCTTGCACATCTGGGAAGATAATGTTCTTTCAGTTGAAAAGTGCTTTTTACTTTTCTAACTGGAAGGTTGTTTTTCACAGCAGATAGCGGATGCAGCTAGACAAAAAAAGTGCTTTTACTTTTCATCGACCAGGTTAATTGACTCGAGGTCATGGAGCTTGGAGCTAGATACATTACACAGTCCAAAATTTTTATACTTATCTTCAAAAAACGTTTGAATATTTCATCTATCCAAACGTATAAGTTACTCGCCTTACAAATTGATAAGTTATTTCATATAATTTGCAATTAACTCATAACACCTTTCTTTTGTAAGTGCTGCTTGCTTAGCCACATATTCCAATGATTCTATTGAACCCCCTTTAAATTTGAGTGATGTTTCTTTAGCAACTTCATCTCTATGTTTTATCCAGTCTCGTTGTTCTTCTCTTAATTTTTCCATCTGTTCCTTACTAAGCTGTTCCTTCAAAGTTCCGTAGATTTCGTTCAACTCCGCATCCCAAGTTTTATATCCATAGACTATCTCTTCCTCCATCTCTAAAGTTGTTGTAGCTTCTGAGTTTTCTAGCAATTCTTCCATCTCTTTTTCGATGTCATGAAGTTTTTTCAGATATTCTTCCTTAACATTCTTAGCAAATTCTTTGTCGCTATCACTAGACGTCAATTGAAATAATTCATATGTACCATCTTGATAAACTTTGTAATAACCTAAGCTCCCAGTTTTCCCAGATACACGCAAAGGAATGTCCACCAGTTGAATCATATAATAGGAACCATTATTATCTATCTCAAGCTTCCCGTCTGTTCCAAACGAAATATTATCATCGTTCCCCTCTTTTAGTTGTTGCATCAAGAATTGGACTGCTTCATCTCCATTTGTAATTTGGATATTCCCCTTAGTTTCGGATGGTTTCTTTTCCGTCTGTTCAGCAACCTCATGATCTCCAGCGTTTTCATTCTCCTTACTATTTTCGGTCACAATATCTATCGAACCCTTTGTTTCATCTTTGTTTTCATATATATTACTTTTTTCTTGCTCATCGCTAATTTTTGTACTTTGCTCATTTGATGATTCACAAGCAGCCATAATAATTACTATTCCTGTTACCATTACTGCTAAAATTTTACGTTTATTTTTCATTTTTCTCCACTCCTTAAGAATACTAATCTAGCAAACCTACTCCGTTTATTATGTAAATAATTTCACAAAATATTACATCTCCATATTAACATATTTTTGTAGTTATTCTAGAATTCCCAAAAATGGATCTCCTGTTTTGTTAATCCCATATTATATACGTCTCCTTTTTTATTTAAATCAAAATAAAAGTCGAATCATGTTAAATAATAACGAAGATTGTCGATATTAATACTAAGAATATAAACTATTACACTATCTAAGAAGGAGACTACATATGACAGCAATAGAAAATTTAACATTAAATGATGTAAAAAAGAAAAATACGCTGATGTTATTCAGCTTTTCCATCGCTATGGTTTTAGGGTTTGGGAGATCCCTCACACAAGGACAGTTTGATCGAATGATGTATTACGGCTCAGAGTTATTAGTATTTGTCCTACTATATGTACTATTTCAACTATACTTGAAAAAGCCGACACTCTTTCCTATTACTAGCATTATCGCTATTTACTGTTTCACATTTTCCTCCATATTTGTATTCAGTGCATCAATAGATATCGTATTGATTTCATTATTTTTAGCACTAATTTCTGCAATACACTATAATACAAAGGTTTTTTCGATCGGTTATGGGGCTGGATTTGTAACGATAATTCTAGCCAATCTATTAGATCAAAATATGACAGAAGCAACCCAGGGTATCTATACGATGTCCATATTAATCTATATTTTAATGGGAATCGTATTAGGGGTACTCATTTACTTAAATAAGCAACAATTTAAACAATTGCAGTTTTTTATTAGTAATGCTGAAGAAGATGCAAGAGGAAAAGAAGAACAAAATAAATTACTAGAAGAAAATGTTTCCAGCATCATTGATGGAGTCAATACCGTGAACGAAGAAGTTCAAACGGTTTTAGTTTCACAAGAAGAGATAAAAGTGGCAATCAATGAAGTGGCTGTTGGAAGCCAAACTCAAACAGAACAGGTCTCAGAGATAATGATAAGCACCGTGGAAACAAAAGATTCTATGGAAAAATTATCACACGTACTGACAACTTTAGAGAAAGAATCTAGAGAATCAAATGAATTAGCTGGGCAAGGTCAACATCAGGTACTAGAGTTAACGAAAGATATTACATCATTAAAAAATATAGTCCAAGAACTAAAACAAACCTTTGATATATTAACTGATACGATTGTTGAAACAAATACCTTAACAGGGAACATCAGTGATATTACAGAGCAAACGAATTTATTAGCCTTGAACGCTTCTATTGAAGCAGCTAGAGCTGGTGAATCTGGTAGAGGTTTTTCTGTGGTAGCTGATGAAATAAGAAAGCTAGCAGTAACAACCAGTGAAACTGCTAACAAAATAAAAAGCAATTTATCCAAACTAAACAAAAGCAACTCTGCTGCGGTGGAAAAGGTAGCTCTTAGTGATAGTTTTATTACAAAAGGAATTACCTCCACAGAAGAGGTGACAACTTATTTTGAGCAAATAAAAACTATGCTAGCTGATTTAGGAAATACTGTTCAATCAAGTACCGAACTTGCAGACAATGCGAAAAATAAATCGATCATTGTTGAGTCAGCAACTAATAATTTTGCAGCAATTATAGAGGAAACAAGTGCAAGTCTCGAAGAAGTGAGCTCAACAATTGATAATTTAACAGAAAACTATCATTCCATTGCAAAAATAATGGACAAAACTGCATCTGCAGCAGAGAATATTACAACGTCTAAGTAAAAATCGTTTAAACTGTATAGCAGCAGAAGCGTGAAGTTTTCTTATTATGAAGTTCATTATAAAAACCAATCTTTTTAGAAGATTGGTTTTTTGTTATTTTTACTATCCGATATCCTTAATATATTAGCCTTGGAACAGGGAAATTTATTCCGGTGCAACCCTCCATCGTTACCGAACTACATTTAAAAATGCAGTTGGGTAATCATGAAGGCCTTATAGGTTACCCAAAACACATTTTTAATTACAGTTCGGGCGTCATGAAGTATTCATAGTAAATAAACGAACTCCCTCTTCTATAAGGAAAAAGCACCCCAATCGTTAGTTGTGTCTAACAAATGGGGTGCAGATCAAACGCGGTGTTTTTATCAAGGTTTATATTCTTCGCCACTTTCAATATAAGGAGCTACAAATTCAAAAACTTCTTCTAATGTCCACACATTCCAATTGTCTTGTCTTTTTCTCCACTCCTTTGGAACGTGATGGTGATGATGAGGTTCGGATTCCACTCAAAATTCAGGTTTGGTCCACTCTTCATCATGAGGATCATTCCCCCATGCTGATATATGATGGCTACTAATCCCCAATTTCGGAATGATAATCTTCCATTGATACGAGTATCTCGTTACAGAACCATCTTTATATCTCTCAATAGCATGTATTCCGGTCATGCCATGAATTGGATGTTCTTTTAAAGGAAATAGGACAGAGAGTAAGTTTGATTTCTTCCTGAAGTCTGGATAAATATTGTTTTCACCCGGAATGTTTCCATAAGTTCCGAGAATTTGTTCATACTCATCTAATATTGCAGGAATATCAGCGGGGAGTAGGATTTCCTGAACATTCGTGTGCTTTCTACTCACTTTTCCTCTTCCGATACAATTCTTTTTTTAATTGCTGGTATTCTTCTTCTAAGGCTTCCCACTCATAATAATCCGGTAAACCATCAATGTCATCCCCATTGACAATAGGAAACGCCTCTTCCAATGTATCGGCTTCATACTTGATTTGAAAATCTAGCAATTCTGATATAACCTCTTTTAATCGTTCTTCTGGTGATTGGTTTCGTATTTTTTTCTCTTGATAAAGCATCTGCATTTTAATTGAATATACAGGATCTTTCCATAAAGGAACTACATGCTTTGGTATTTTGTTATGGGAGTTAGTATTTACCTGCTCTAATCCCCGTTTCATATATTTGTTCACAGTAACCGTCGATACGCCCAATAGTTCTGCGGTTTCACTCGTTGTAAGGAGGTATGACTCAACATAATCAAAAGTAATGTCTTTTCCTCCTATTTGATAATACCACTGTTCTAGATCTAGTTTTAGTTTCCCAAATTCTGCATCCGTAGCTGGTATTTCCAAAGTCATTAACCGACGCAACCACTTCAGCAATGCTAAACGGTTCTTGTCTGAAAATAAAAATTTCTCATCAAAATGAATATCTCTGCTATCAAAGGTGATTCGTTTTAACCGATCTTTAAACGCACTCATTAAAATAACAACGATTTGACTAAGAACATAACTAGTTTCTTTTTCGATCTTTGTTTTACTCTTCTGTTCATATGCCTGTTCAATGTCTTTTTCTGTTTCTTCAAATACTGCTAAACTCATGAGCTTCACCCCTTCCCTCACCTCCATTATACTTCTCAAGTTAACGAATGGTCAATTTCATTAATTATCGATTTTTCAATATCCATAATACACAGTATGCCCCAACTCTCTAATTGGAAACCACATTAGAATATACTTTGAGCTACGACATACAAAACAACTCTTATTCTCATCTATAACCTCAAAAATGGTACTGCATCAATTCTTGTTTCCATTTTCAAATCTATCTCTTTTTTTGGACAGCTCTTCCGCCGTGTTTTTGTTTGTAAATTATATGCTTGAATAAGAGATATTAGACGAGCCTTTCCGCCTTTCTCCGACTCCTTCGGGAATGGAATCTGCTCTCCAATTCCCGACGCCCCCTTCCGCACGATCCTTCTGGAAAACAAGCACAGGATGATTAAATCTACCAACACAAAAGGCACTTACCTCAATGGTAAATGCCTCGAACCTGAATGCTCATTTCACTTTTTCAGAGTTGCGCTTTGATTTAAGCCAAATAAAACCATCTAATCAACAACCACCTAACCCTTCCCCACAAACGCCTCGCCCTTCCGATACTGATTCGGCGAGACACCCATCACTTTTTTGAAGGCAGTGCTGAAATAGTGCTGCGAGTCGTAGCCCACCTCCTCGGCAATTTCAAGAATGGACTTATTTGAACAGGTCAATAACTGGATGGCCTTCTGAACCCGGAGCTTCGTTAACAAATGAACGAAAGAGATCCCCAAATCCTGCTTCACAATCCGACTCAGATACACAGCCGAAACATGCAACTCCTTCGCCACCGTTTCTAAACTGATCCCCGCCTCTTGATAATTCTCCTGCAAAAACTGCTCCGCCTGCCTTGCAATGTGCGAAACCTCCACCCTACCATACACCTCAGCCTTACAATGCCGATACACCTCTCCAATACAATACGATGAACCATCCACCTTCTCGAAATGCTGAATACTCCGGATCATCACATATTTAGAAATAGCAGCATCAATCGATAGAAGCACCTCATCCGGCACAACCTCCCACAAAATCAGCACATGCAATCCAATCTCATCACGAAATAACACATATTCATAATCAGCAAGCAGCTCCCCAACTATGTTTTCAATTGAAAACAAAATGAGCTGCCGCTCGCTCTCCGCCATCAACGGCTGATTACTCTGAATTTCCGGCCAGCGAATGACCCCCATTTGCTTTGGAAAAAACGTCGGTAACTTCAAAAAAGCCAGCTGCTCCCACACTTCTCCCTCACTAATTTCCCCCTTCAGCCAATCGATACAAAACCGCTCCCGGAGATGAGGAATATTCTTCTCAATCTGCCGCGAAGCCATCTGCAAATGAGCCTTCTGCTTTCCCTCCAACTCCAGCTCCTCACAAATACCCTGAAGAACCTCCGTCAACTGCACCGGATCCACCGGCTTCATAATATAATCCGCCACATTCAGACGCACCGCCTCCTGCGCATAGCTGAATTCATCGTGCCCAGAAATAATCACAATTTTGCACGAAGGGAGCTCACTACGCAGGTGTTTGATGAAAGAAAGACCATTCATAATTGGCATATTCACATCCGCCAACACCACATCCACTTTGTTTTCCAGCGAAAGCTCTAACGCCTCCTCACCGTCCTCCGCTTCCGCAACAATCGTCATGTTGAGCACATCCCAATCGATCGCTTCCCGAATCCCCTCGCGAATGATCACCTCGTCATCTGCAATGAGCAACTTCCAATTATCCATGATCTCCCCTCCTTAAAATCGGATGATAAATCGTCACAACCGTACCCTCGTTCTCCTCACTGTCCAGCTGCAGCCCATAAGATTCCCCAAATGTAAGCTTTAGCCTAGCATGCACGTTCACAATGCCGTACCCAATTACCTGCTTATTTTCTTGTAAAAAAACATCGAGGCTGCTTCGTAATTCGTGGAGCTTCTCACATGATATTCCTTTTCCGTTATCCCGAATGGTGATCACCAACATCGTTTCCCGTAACTCCGTCTCAATGGAAATTAGCCCCGGACCACGGCGTTCCTTGATGCCATGGTAAATCGCGTTTTCTACGATCGGCTGCAGGACAATTTTAAGAACCGACAGCTCCTCCGTCTCCGGTGATATCACAATTTCATAGTTTAATTTATTTTTATATCTTGTTGATTGAATCTGCAGGTAGCTCTTGATGTGCTCGATTTCCTCCCTCAGCGGAATGATCGTGCCACCTTTACTCAATCCTATTCGAAACAATTTGGACAGAGAACCCACCATTTCCGCCACCTCGAATGCATTCTTTTTCCGTGCCATCCATTGAATGGTGTCGAGAGTGTTATAGAGAAAATGCGGCTTAATATTTGCCTGCAGACTATGAAGCTCTGCCTCCCGCTTCTTTCGTTCCTGCTGCTCCGTGAGTTTCATAAGCTTATTTATTTGAAAAATCATGCTGTTAAAGCTCCGACCTAGTTTTCCCACCTCATCTCGACCTGCGCCTTTGTATTGAATGGTCAAGTCTCCTGACTCTGCCTTCTGCATGGCACGCATAAGCTTAGAGATCGGTTTCGATATAGAGTGAGAGAGAAAGTAAGACATGGTAATTCCAAAAAAGCACACGAAAAACACAAATGTTACTAACGAAAAGCGAATTTGCTGCACTTCCGCCACTGCATCTTCTGTGGAAAATACGCCTACCGTATTCCAATCTGTGAAGGTAGATTTACGAAAGATGATCTGATAAGAATCACCATTCACGTCTTTTGTGAAGGTTCCGTAATTTCCATCAAAGCTATCCTGGAATGAAAGGTGCTGCAGGATGGAATGGGTTGGTGAATAGATCGTATCTCCTTGTTGGTCAAGGACCATGAGGTACCCTGTTTTTCCCAAACGAACATCTTTCACGGTCTCTGCTATCACTCGGAGCTTCAAGTCGATTAACACCACGCCTTTTGCTTCGCGGGTGGTTGGGTCCATGATGGCGCGGACGACGGAGATGACCTCGTTGTCGGTATAGTTGACGTGGGAGGTTATCCTGCGATTGTTGGGCTGACCGATGACGGTGGCGATTCCTTGGTTGTTGGCAGCTTGGCGGTACCATGTCTCTTGTGTTAACGGCACGGCGCTTCGGGAATAGAGTTCGTTACTTATGTATTGGCCCTCGTCGTTGACGATGAGAATTCCGGCAATTTCTGGGTAGAGCGTTGTGAAGCTTTGAAGAAACTTTGTTACTTCGTATTTCTCGTCTGGATCCATCGTTTCTGGCGAGAGATTGCCGTTAAAGAAGTCTTCCATCTTCGGGTTAAGAGAGATGAAATAGGTCATATTTTGCACGTTTTCGATGTGGTTTTCCACTGAGCGATTGACCTTTTCGATGAGCTGCATGGTGTTTTCATTTACTTGCTGTTCAATGACTTTATTCACGGTCCAGTCCACGAAAACCGCTAGTAAAATAGATGGTAGAATGCTAATCAGTAGAAAATGAAATATTAGTTTGTTTCCAATTGTTATGTGTTTGGATGCTATGTCGTATAGTTTCATGTTGTGGCCACCTTATTTTGCGAAGTAGCTTTCTACATTTTCCTTTGTCACGATGGTGATCCCGGTGTCTACATACAGTGGCAGTGGTGCCAGATCCCTCGTTTTCAACACTTGGGGTTCGGTAAGCTCGTGGTGTAGGTGAAAAAGAGAGATGAGTGACCAGTAGCCCATATTCCACGTTCCTTGTGCGAGGGTCGCGGAAATGATACCCTCCTCGACCATTTCTAGCGTGCCTTTATCTGTGTCGAAGCTGATGATACGAATGTCATCTAGCTTTTTTTCAAGTCGGACGGCTTCTCCCACTCCAACGCCACCGTTTGCTTCGGATGCAAAGATACCGGCGAGGTTAGGGTATTGTTCCATTATCTCGTGAGTGACCTGTCGGGAATGAAGTCGATCTCCTTGGCCATCTCGAACTGCTACCACATTCATGTTCGGGTATTCTTCTTGAATGGTTGTTTCAAAGCCAGTCGTTCTCTCTTGGTGGTTGAGCTGATTGAGATGTGTGATCACGGCCACGTCACCTTTTTCCTCTAAGAGGATGGCCATTTCGTGTGCCGCTTGAACTCCGGCGCTATAGTTATTGGTGCCGAGAAAGGAGTATGCCTTACTTTCTGGTGCACCGGAATCGAATAGCACGACGGGAATCCCGGAGTTTATGGCTTTATTGATTGTGTCTGTTAGTCCATCTGGGTCTATGGCGGACAGTGCAATGCCGGTTGGACGTTTTGCTATCACTTGTTCGAGCACGGTGATTTGCTCCTCCAGGTCGTATTGGGCGGCTCCACGGTATTCCACGGAGACATTCAGTGCTTTTGCTGCGTCCTCAAAACCTTTTAAACTACTTTTCCAATAGTCCATCCCTGACTGGAACGTGACCATGACGTAGTTTTCTGTAATCTCCCCTTGAAGTCCTCTCATTTCCCATGGGCTTGCTGTGGTTTCCTTGAAGTGCACTTGATACACGTAAAACATAAATGCGCTTAACAAAACAGCATAAATAACTAATAGCTTCTTCATTTTTGAAACCCCTTTCAAAAATGTGGTTTGGTAAATTTATACGATTTGTGGGGATGGAATCTAGTTGATGTTATTTGTGTGGATATTCGTAGGTGAAATTGGTGTAAGTTTTTTATTCTGTGTGTCGAAAATACCATTTACACTAATAATATCATTTTCGCATGATGAATTGTTTAAATGTTTTGACAAGAGTCGGGTTTTTATATTTGTCTTGGAAAAAATGGAGTGAATCATAATAGATTATGCTTTTTTTGTAGGTGTTTTTGGTTTGTGAAATATTTTATGTGCGGGTTGCGTGAATATATGTGCGGGTTGAGCGAATATATGTGCGAATTCCGAGAATATATGTGCGAATCTCCCACTTTTATGTGCGAATTCCACGATTATATGTGCACTTTCCCATACCAGAAAGGGAGAACTTCTCTATACCTTGTTCTTGGAATACGATTTTCATGATTTCTACCCTGATCCATGATTCATACCTTTTA
>NZ_JBGUAU010000055.1:0-17598 GCF_041820985.1 Evansella sp. AB-rgal1 | reverse complement strand
GTAGAGAGTGGCTTTTTTATTTTGTCTAAATTGTTGCCCTCACTAGTTATTGTCATGTTAGACGATAACAGGATATCTAAAAAAACTTGTGGACAGGAGAGAAAGCGAGATTATGTATAGTATAAAATTAAAAACTTAGAGTGTCTAAGTTTTTTCAAGCGAGTTGCAGGAATGATTATCATTTTGAAGAACAATTATAGGAAATAGGGAAACTTATAGTGACGTTAGTATTGTACGCCGAACGAGAAAGGAAACAAATATGCAGAACTCACAGAATGTAGATCTACAAGATATAAATAGAACTGTAATGGTAGGGATACTTATTACTGGTGCTTTTGTTGCTATATTGAATCAAACTCTCTTGGCGACAGCACTTCCTCATATTATGAATGATCTTCAAATAACCGCTAACAAAGCACAGTGGTTAACGAGTGTTTTTATGCTTGTGAATGGAGTGATGATACCAATTACAGCATTCTTAATAGGAAAGTTTACAACAAGAAGGTTATTTTTAACCGCAATGGGAATGTTTGCTATAGGAACATTGATTTGCGGATTTTCACCAAACTTTAGTTTTCTAATAGCAGGTCGAATCATTCAAGCTGCAGGTGCTGGCATTATGATGCCTTTACTACAAACGGTGTTCTTTATTATATTCCCAGTTGAAAAACGGGGGGCTGCCATGGGAATGTTCGGTTTAGTAATTGCATTTGCTCCAGCTATTGGTCCAACGTTATCAGGGTGGATCGTTGGTCACTTTCCGTGGAGAACTGTATTCTTTGTGGTTCTTCCAATCGTACTTATTGACCTAGTTGTCGCTTATTTTGCATTGAAAAATGTAACGAAATTAACGTATCCAAAAATTGATGTAGTCTCTATAATCGTATCCACGCTCGGGTTTGGTGGTATTTTATATGGATTTAGTATTGCAGGAGAACTTGGGTGGGGAAATCAAGCAGTGATAGGGAGTTTAGTAATAGGGGGAATTTCACTTATCATCTTTATCATACGGCAGCTAAAACTTGAGCAGCCTATCTTGGAATTCAGAGTTTTTAAGTATAATATGTTTGCTCTAACAACAGGAATTGGAATGGTTGTGTTTATGTCCATGATTGGAGCTGCAACAATTATCCCCATCTATATGCAAACTATGCGTGATTATACGGCATTAGAATCGGGATTAATGCTTTTACCTGGTGCCATTGTCATGGGATTAGCTTCACCAATAACAGGCAGAATTTTTGATAGAATTGGTGCGAAGAAACTTGCTATTACAGGGTTATCCATTATGACGATAACATCTTTTCTATTTACTAATCTAACCACAGAAACGTCGTTTGGATATTTAACTACGATTTATGCATTTAGAATGTTAGGGATTGCTATGGTGATGATGCCTGTGAATACAGCAGGAATTAACCAACTTCCAAAAAGGTTAATTCCTCATGGAACTGCAATGGGAAATACGATGCGTCAAGTGTCAGGAGCGATCGGTACAGCATTACTCGTTACTGTAATGACAAATGCAGTTTTACCTTCTACAGAAGAATTGGGGCAGACTGCCTATATTCATGGTGTTAATATGGCCTTTATGGTGTCCACCGCGATTGCATTTGTAGGTGTCGTTCTTTCGTTTTATGTAAAGAGAACGTATCCACCAGAAGAAACAGCGGAAGGATAATTGGTATAGGAAAAAAATGAAACATAACTCCTCTAGAGACGTAGTATTTATTATACTGTTTTTATGAATTTCTTCATTTCACGGTAGTGCAGTGTTGACGATAATATACTACATTAGAGGTGATGTCGATGATGTATGGAGTAGATAATCCCGCTGGATTTTGGGTTAGGGTTGGTGCAACGATATTAGATATGATATTTTTGGGAGTTGTGGGGCTATTCATCTCTATGAGTTTCTATGATTTCTTTTTTGGAAATGTGAATGTTAACATTGATTTATTAGAAGTTCTTTACCATCTTCTATTACCAGTGATATGGTATGGATATACGGTTGGAAAAAGAATACTAGAAATTCGAATTGCGAGGGTGGACGGAGAAAAGGTTGGGATTGGAACAATGTTACTACGAAATGTTGTAGGTGGAATCGTGTATGCTCTCACGTTAGGATTTGGTCTAATTGTGAGTGCTTTTATGGTTGCTATACGTGAAGATAAGCGTTCTATTCATGATTTAATTGCAGGAACATATGTAACTCATGATCCACCAGATGAATATATAAGGTAATGAATAGGTATGTTGTAACGGTTCTTTTCCAAAACAACATACCTCTTTTTCGATTCTTTGAAAACTAAAGTTTACGCTCAAAGTTATAGTTTGTTCGGATATAAGTTAAATAGTTTTCTGCATGTTTTTGTAAATCTTCTTCGGAAGTAACTAATTCACTAAATGTATTAAATATAGGTAATGTTTTTGTACGGATAATGTTACTAGTTGCATAAAACGGAGCCATAATCTGCTCAATTGTAAAGCGGTGTTGTCCGTCGAAACGATAGTCTTCTGGTAACGCGTTCGAACTTATGGCAATACCTAATTCTTTTCCTTCTAATTTATGTTCCCCGCTAAATGCCCAACCACTTTGTAAAACTTCATCAAACCATTTTTTCAATAAAGGTGGATAGCTATACCAATAGTTCGGAAATTGAAAGATGATCCGATCGTGTTGCTCCACTAATCTTTGTTCTCGTTCTATATTGATCTTTCCATTAGGATATTCTTTATATAATTCATTGATGGTTATATCCGATTGATTGACGATTGCTTGTTTTAAAGAAGCATTCAATCTAGACTCTTTGTCTATAGATGGATGAGAAATAATTACTAATGTGTTCATATGTATGCAGCACCTTTCGTTGATTTCCTTCTTCTGTATCAATAGTAACATACCTTCTTCTGTGGATACTATTTCAGAGTGATTATTGTACTTTGAAAAAAATGTTCGTCTTTTTTATAATTTTAACAATTATTTTTAGCACTGTGTAACCTGAAACGTTTACAGTAAAAACAAATGAAAATGGGGAAGCGTACCTTATGATCGGAACAGATTCAGGTTTTGAAGGAATAACCGTTCTTTATTATACAAATGTTAAGGTGAAATTCATATAAATACAGAGAGAGGAGCGTCCGAGGCGCTCCTCTCTTTTTATCCACCGGTACTATTAGTATCCAGGGCGTACGATTACGGCACCGATAATTACTAATAGAATGAAAATCACTAAAATAAATGAGAAACCGCCGAATCCTGCGTGAGTGTGTGTCATCTACAATTCCTCCTATAATAAGCAGTTTGGAAAGGGTTGGTGAACTCTCCCTTTCTACTTACAACATATTTCAAAATAACAATTTTGATTGGGTGTATGACCTGATTTTTCAAAAAAATAATTAATTAGTTGATATTTAAATTGATTAGTTTAAAAAAGAGGAACGCGGGGGATACGTTCCTCTTGATACATCCACTTTATTAGTAGTAGCCGTAACCAGAAGGGGTAACGACAACTGCACCTATTATTACTAATAGGATAAACACCACTAATACAAATGAGAAACCGCCTAAAGGTAAGTGAGTGTGTGTCATCTACAATTCCTCCTTTAAGAGCAGTTTGAAAGGGCAGGGAAAACTCCCTTTCTACTTATTACTGTATTATTCCTTTCAGAATTTGGTTGTGTATTTGTCCATACTAGAGGAAAATAAGGCATATATGGATAGATAAAAAATCACGTTGACTTAACAGCGATATATATGTTCATGTCGAAAGGGAATTAATGTAAAGTAATAAGAGGCTGTCAGATCACTCCATGCAAGGAAAAATTTGCACCATGGAGTATGAAAGACGTTGAGAAGTATATTAGTACTCTTCTCTTTATATGGAATAAGCGAATGCCCACGGAACTCCAGTGGGAAGCAGAGCAGAGGCGAGACACCGTAGCAGACGAAGTCGTGAAGGTGGCTCGGCAGCTCCCCACAGGAAAGGGAGTGGGCAGTAGCGAATGAAATATGAGCCCACAGGATTAGTAATACTAGATAAGTTAACAACTAATGATATTACGTATTTCAGGGGAGACATTAGAAAAGAAAGGATTACAACATGGATCGTTATCAAAGAAATATTACCATTGCACTACTCATCGCAACATTTTTAGCAGCTATTGAGGTAACAGTGATTAGTACTGCCATGCCTGTCATTACACGTGATCTAGGTGGATTAGATCTTATTAGCTGGGTGTATGCTATCTATTTATTGACCTATGCAGTAATGACTCCCATATTCGGAAAGCTAGCGGATTTATTTGGGAGGAAAAAAATATTTATTACTGGTGCAAGTTTGTTTTTATTAGGATCTATCTTGTGTGGTTTTTCTCAGTCGATGGAACAACTCATTTTCTATCGAGCGATTCAAGGAGTTGGCGCAGGGGCGTTATTACCAATGTCATTTACGATTGTTGGTGATGTGTTTAAATATGAACAACGCGCAAAAGTTCAAGCTATAATAGGTTCCATCTGGGGGATTGCCGGGATATTTGGACCATTAGTTGGAGGTTTTTTTGTAGACTTTCTCACTTGGCACTGGATTTTCTTCATTAACATACCGTTCGGCTTAGTGGCAATGTTTTTGATTGGGAAGTTCTTAAAAGAAAATATAGAAAAGCAGAAACGTTCCATTGATTATGGTGGTGCAGTCACGTTCATCATAGGTATGGGTGCACTATTGTATGCCCTTCTCTCCATAGAAAACGAAGGTTCTTTAAGTACTACCATGCTTTTTGGATTGTTTGGTATTGCACTCGTATTTTTAAGTGTCTTTGTTATTATTCAGCTGAAGGTTCGCGAACCGATGGTGCCTTTTCATTTGTTTAAAAATCGGCATCTACTCATCGCAAATGTAAGTGGACTTATCCTTGGGGCTATATTAATAGGATTGACTGCTTTTATGCCTCTTTGGGTCCAAGGGGTCCTTCTGTTAGCAGCGACATCATCAGGGTTAACGTTAATTCCTATGTCGATTGGATGGCCATTGGGGTCATTTTTAAGTGGACGTTTTATTTTAGGATTGGGTACGAAAGTAATTTCTCTTACTGGTGTTATTCTTATTGCAATGGGAACATTTACATTAACGTTTATTACTAGTAGTACTCCAAATGTTTTGCTAATAATTATCATGTTCTTCATAGGACTTGGATTTGGCTTAGCAATGACAATATTTACGGTGATTGTACAATCTTCTGTTGATTGGAGCAATCGAGGAACTGCTTCTTCCTCCAACGCATTTCTTCGTACATTGGGGCAAACGTTGGGGATAGCTGTATTAGGTATGGTGTTGAACCAACATATCGGGGGTCATACAAATAATGGCACGAATGTAGCACCAGAGATTCTTGCAGGAGGTCTTCATTCAATTTTTGTGATTTTAGCAATTCTTGGATTAATCCTAGTAGTAATTGTGATAGGGTTTCTTCCAAAAGAGCAGCCTGATTATAGTAAAAATGAATCATAGAAATATAAACGTAGTTTTTCAAAAGGAAGGGGAGTGTTAGTTTATGGATTTACGTCAGTTTCCACGAAATAGCTATACACCGCATGCAACCGTGATTGAAAAGGCGACACAGTTTTTAAAGGCGACGAATGGCCCTAATGTTTACATAAAACGAGATGATTTACTAGGATTAACGGAAGGGGGAAACAAAACAAGAAAGTTAGAGTTCTTGATAGCTGATGCTCAAGAAAAAGGTGCAGATACCATTATTACTGCAGGAGGAATTCAATCCAATCACTGTCGTTTAACCCTTGCAGCCTGTGTGAAGGAACAGCTTTCATGTATTCTTATTTTAGAGGAAAACGAAGTGCAACAATTTGATACACAAACAAATGGGAATTTCCTTTTGTTTCAGTTATTAGGTACGGAAAACATAAAAGTAGTACCGAATGGAACGGATGTATATAAAGAAATGGAAAAGGTTGCAGAAGAAGTGATGGAAGCAGGGAGGAAACCGTATGTTATACCTGTTGGTGGTTCCAATGTTACAGGAATAACTGGGTATGCAGCTTGTGCGGAAGAGATTGTGCAGCAGCAAAAGGAGTTAGGAATTACGTTTGATTATGTTGTTTGTACGAGTGGTAGTGGGGGAATGCATGCGGGACTAGTCGCTGGGTTCGTTGGATTAGAGAGTAAGACAAAGGTAATAGGTATAAATATTAGCCGTGGAAAAACAGAGCAAGAAGAAAATGTATATCAGTTGACGAAACAAACAGCGGAACATATTGGGATTGACACTGAGATTACAAGAGAGTCTGTGCTTTGTTATGACGAGTATGTAGGACAGGGGTATGCATTACCAACGCAAGAAATGGTCGAAGCGGTGAAGCTACTTGCTAGTACAGAGGCGATTTTGCTAGATCCTGTTTATACAGGAAAAGCTATGGCAGGATTGATAGATTTGATTAGAAAAGATTATTTTAAGTCTAGTGATAATGTATTGTTTATTCATTCTGGTGGGAAGCCCGCAGTTTATGCATATTCACCGGTTTTTTATACAAATCAATAAGCGCTTAAGTCCTCATAATAATGAGGGCTTTTTCTGTATGGGGAAAAGCTATCGGAGAACATATACTAGTAGTATGATTATGGTGCTGTTGCTCCTGTAACGTTCTTTAAGGTGAAAGAGTGAAACGAATCGTATGAAAAACTATCTCAACTTAATCCTTATCGTCTTTCCAATTCCCTGTATAATGCCATTGATCGTTTATCAAAATATGATAAATCTCTCCTCGACACCCTATTTTTAATTCCCCTTGTACATTATTTAACACCATTCATAATTCAATAAAATATAAAATAATTTATTAAATTGGAAAAATTTACGTATGTTTTTTCAAAAAGTGGAGAATTTATAAATAATTCTTAATAAGGAGGCATGGTACTATGGAAGTGGATATGAGTGCAGATGAAGTGTTGATGGAGATTCAAAAATTGTCAAAACAGCTAGGGGAACTCAACAAGAAGAAGATTAAAAAATCCCATCCAAGATTAATGAAAAATGCCCTTTATTACTTCTCAGACTGGCAGCACGCAGTAGACAAAAGCATTTTTTAACATCATTCGTTCAAAGGAAGGCTAGTGAACTTAGATTCACTAGCCTTCTTTTGATGAGATTTAGGTTGTAGCTAATGTAAATAATTGGTAATGGGAAGAGTGCGCAAAAAAATGTATGGAGCGAATAGAAATCGTGAGGATAACACAAAAAACGAGATTCGCATGATTTTTTTACTTTTAAGAAAATTGCATAGCAACGAAAAGGATTAGGATGTATAATCATTGCAAGGAGGTGAGAAAAATGTCGGATAATCAAATGGATCGTTTTGAAGGTATGTTAACTCAATTAGTTTCTATGGTGGGAACGATGAAGGTTGATTTGGAAGAAGTGAAAGCAGATGTGAGTGAACTAAAAGCAGATGTTAGTGCACTGAAAGAAGATGTCAGTACACTGAAAGCGGACGTTAGTCAATTAAAATTAGAGGTAAACGATTTAAAGGACGAACAACTTGACTTGAAAGAAACACAAGAACGACAACATAATGAAGTGATGGACAAGCTACATTCATTAGAAATTGATCAAGATTTAACATGGACGAAGGTTTCTGCTAATGAAAAAGAAATTGGAAGATTAAAAAAGATGTTTAACTTGTAACCTCCTTATATTCTCCTAATATATACTACTACTTTTTTAAACTGTATTCTCAACTGATAATGGAGACAAAAACAAACAGTCGAATCCATTATTCGACTGTTTGTTTCACTTTAACTAAAGTACAGCAATGAAAAACCAACCAATCATTATTACTTGAATGATAAGCTTTGCAAAGGTACTACTTAAGAATGCCACAACGGATGCAGCGCCTATTTTTAATGCTAGCTCTATGTCTTTTTCTAAAATCATTTCAGTAAGTACTACTGCAAGAAAGGGTACGAAGATAATTCCAAATGGCGGCATAATAAATGCTCCGATAATAACACCGACGATTGCCATTCTTTCAGCCCATTTAGACCCTCCATACCGTTTTACAAAATAACTATTGGCAATGATATCAGCTAAAAAGATTGCTATCGTTAGACCAACCATACCTATCCAAAAGAATGTAGAAAGACTCCCTCCAATAAAAATTACATATAAAATAAACCCTACCCAGATGAACAGTAATCCAGGAAGTATTGGGAAAATGAGCCCAACGAAGCTAAGAATAAATAATGCTGATATAATTATCCAAACTATAATTTCCATATGTAAAAGATCTCCTCTTATTAAAGCATTATTCCCATTGTTACCATGTTTCCTATAATTAGACTACGGATGACCTTACATCTAGGTTCCTTATACTGTTCAAATTTGAGTTTTAAAATGAGTGAGACGCCATAACAGGCGTCTCGCTTTTACATATATCATGTTTTAGTAACCGTAATAACCATAGTTATAACCATAAGCAGGTGCAGCTGTAGTTGCTGTAGTTGAAAGTGCCCCTATAATTACTAATAGGATAAACACCACTAATACAAATGCGAAACCGCCTAAAGGTAAGTTGTGTGTCATAATTTAACATTCCTCCTCTAGATGGTAGTTTGAAAAGGCGGAGAAAAAGCCTTTCTACTTTTACCTTATTAGATAATACGCTACTTTGTTTGTACACGTGCCTAGAAAGATGAAAAATCCCTTTATTTTCCTGATTAGATCCTTAGACGTAAGCAAATAGTTATTACATATTAATAAATATTTGTAGGTGGAGAAAACATTGAAAAATTTATCGTTAAGTTCTGTGTTCTTTTTTCTATTTTGGTTACAGTTTGTTGCTGTTGATGCTGAGAAACTAGATGAAAAAGTAATGTTTGTTGTGAAATCTTCAAGTTCCTCTATCCATCAAACAGAATTGGTTATATCTTCAAAAGAATTCACACAAACATTATTCAATCCAAGAACAATAAAGAAAGTTTTAGAACTACCAGTAATGAATAATTATTTTTTATTAGAAGATGGAGCGATGGTTAGAGTCTACGTTATGGATGATTCAGGAGTTTTTTATGACGTTTTAAGAAAAGAAGTAGTAACGTTCTCGCCCGAAGTATCCAAAAAAATACAAGACTTCTTTTTCGTTCTTCAGCAAAAGCATTTTGGAGAGTTAGTTGAATGGGATGAAATGCAACATCAAATCCCAAAGTATGCTGAGTTTAAAATTACGGATTTAGAAACTGGATTAAAGTTTCGTGCACAACGAAGAGCGGGAAGTAATCATGCAGACGTTCAACCACTAACAAAAGAAGATACGGCAATTATGAAGAAGATTTATAATGGAAAATGGAGTTGGAATAGGAGGGCTATTCTTGTACATGTTAATGGTAAAAGAATTGCTGCATCTATGCACGGGATGCCTCACGGTGGAGGTGCCTTAGCAAATGACTTTCCAGGTCATTTTTGTATTCACTTTCGAGGAAGTACAACACATACTTCA
Organism: Evansella sp. AB-rgal1; assembly: GCF_041820985.1. Classification (NCBI taxonomy): domain Bacteria; kingdom Bacillati; phylum Bacillota; class Bacilli; order Caryophanales; family Bacillaceae; genus Evansella; species Evansella sp. AB-rgal1. The sequence continues at coordinate 8,087 of NZ_JBGUAU010000055.1, read as the reverse complement.
AAAAAATTAGACCTTTCACACCAAGCGATGATTCATGTGGCTGGGGGGAAATTGCTTCCGTATGTAAGCCAGCTAGATGGAGAGGATTTAGGGAAATTATTTTTTGTTAGTTTGCAGCAAAACGACCTGGACTTGTTACAGGCTATCTACAATGACGACGCAATACCATTTGACTCGAAAGTAATGAAGGTAGAAAACGTAAGAATAATTGATGAGGAAGAAATCATAAATGACACATTTGTTTATAAAACCAAGATAAAATATAAAGTGAAGCTCGAGGGAAAAGATGAAGTAGTTGATGTGATCTCATTGGGGATGACACGTGACTCACTCACAAGTGCTTGGAGAATAAATAGTATAGAGTCAGAAATGTGGAACGAAGACTGGTGATTATGGAACGAGGGCGATACACTGGAAAAACCTATCCATTGCGTCGCCCTCTAGTTCTTGGTTTATTAAGCTGTTAAATCAATCTTAATCCGCTTATTCATACGGATTACTCCCCCGTTCATGAGTATGTGGTATTTGTCTCTTTGCCAATCTCCGCTGTAATGCCATTTTCCATCCACATAAATATGATATACGTTTCTATCGCAACCTATAATTTTTAGTTCCCCGTTTTCTAGCTTCTCATTCAAAAACTCGACATGTACCTTAAACTGATTGATTTCCTTAAAAATATGTACCACCCCTTGTACATAGATTTAGTGAGTACTAACTTAGCAAGATGTTAATAATGTATATTATAATCATTATGCTTGCATTTTTCACCATATTTATCTTATATTTCAGAAAACTATTGTTGGACAATAATGGTAAATACACATAGAAGGAAATTCCCTATTACTGTCGAAAGATAAACGTAGACAGAGATTCGGAAAAGGGTGGTAGACGTATGTCAGTGATGTTAACGAAAGAAGAGCGAGATGAGATATTTCAGAAATTATCAGATCAACAAAAGGATTTTATTCAGAATCATGTGAAGCGAGGGAAGAAGACGGTATTTGCGAATGCAATGGCAATAGATAAGGGGATGGTTCTTCCTGATAATTTACATAATGACGAGCTAGAATACTTATTGGATGAATGGGTTTTGGCGGATTATATTGATAATGGGTTCACGAATCCTGATACACCTTGTGAATGCGGTCGCCCTCTTCGATATCAGTATATTGTTCGTCATAAAAGTACAAATGAGGTTCGTAGGTTTGGGATTACTCATTTTGAGGAACATACAGGGATCCCAGCGGAAATTGTTGCCCGAATTAAGAGTGGATTTCAAAAGATTGACTATGAGTTAGACGAGTTACTTGTAAAGGTCAATAGTGACTGGGGATTAGAACGAGAAATTCCGAACATTCCAGACGACTTTGTTTTCCCAAAAGAAATGAAAGCTCATGTAGATGCGGATGTTCCACTGTTGGACAGGCAAGTTAAACGGTTGAAACAGCAGGTTATGTCGGTTCTTAATTCTCCGGATCGAGAAGGTGTGGAGCTGGAGGAGCGTAGTCCGCGAGTGAAAGAGTCTAAGCCGCAAGTGGTTGAGCCTGTTGCGATTACGTTATTTAGTGAAGAGGAAATTCCGGCACCGAAAGTGGAGAAGGATATTGCGCCTTATGCGCTTGGGGTGGAGTATAGGGATGCGGTACAGAAGTATTTAGAAGAAGGGGTTTCTAGTGCTCGAATTATTACGGAACTACTTATCAAAAACAATGGTGCTCCATCGAAACGTTTTTCTACTAGTAAGCCCAAAATTTATATGGCTGTTTGTTTTTATTTGGATTTGCTGGTGAGTCAGGAAGTGGCGGTTCATATTGGGGAACAAGGGCAAGAGGATCGGTATTATAAATTGGTTAATAGAAGTAATGATTAGGAGGAAATTCACATGTCAGAACAGGTGTTAACTTACTTAAAGGAAAACCGTGAGCGGCAGTTGCAACAATTGAATGAGTTTCTCGCTATTCCTAGTGTGAGCACAGATAGCAATCATAAGGATGATGTGGTGAAGGCAGGTTATTTTGTTGTAAATTATTTAAAGGAGATTGGATTTAAAAATGTGGAATTACATAAAACGCCAGGTCATCCATTAGTGTATGGGGAGTGGATGGAAGCGGAGGGGGCACCAACTGTGTTGTTGTATGGGCATTATGATGTTCAGCCAGCAGACCCACTTGAGCTTTGGGAAAGTGATCCTTTTTCTCCAGAAATTCGAAACGATCGGCTCTATGCTCGTGGCTCTAGTGATGATAAAGGGCAAACGTTTATGCACTTGGCTGTTTTTGAAGCGTTTATGAAAACCGAGGGGCGTTTGCCGATAAATGTGAAGGTGTGCATTGAAGGGGAAGAGGAAATCGGAAGTAAACATCTGTATGAAACATTGCAAGAAAAGAAGGATTTGTTTCAAGCAGACTTTGCGATGATTTCTGATTCTGGAATGGTGGAGAAAGGTCAGCCTACCATTTTGTATGGATTGAAAGGTTTTACTGGACTGGAAGTGACTGTCACAGGTCCAAATCGAGATCTTCATTCTGGTATCTATGGAGGCGCTGCGAAAAATCCAGCGATGGCATTGAGTCACATGGTAGCATCGTTAAAAAATCTGGACGAGCAAGTGTCGGTACCAGGATTTTATGATGATGTCGAGGAGTTGTCTGACGAAGAGCGCCGATTAATGAATGAAGCTCCAGGAGAGGTTTATGAGAAATCGATCGGAATTCCCGAAGTGACTCCTGAAGCGGGTTACACTGCCAAAGAGCACACAATGGCCAGACCTACTCTCGAAATCAATGGAATGTACAGTGGATATCAGGGAGAAGGAACGAAGACGATTATTCCTTCTACTGCTGTGGCAAAAATCACGTGTCGTCTCGTTCCAGGTCAAGAACCAGATCGTATTCAGAAACTGATTACAGATCATCTGTATAAGGTTGCACCAAAAGGGGTTCGTGTGGAAGTGAAACCGGAGCCGTTATCTGCAAGAGCGTATAAAGTAGACCCTGGACATGAACTTTTACAAAAAGCGGCAAGAAGCTACTCAGATGCTTTTGATAAAGAAGCGGTCTTTGTCCGGTTAGGTGGATCTATTCCGGTGGTTGAGATGATTGATCAATTGTTTGAAATTCCAGTTGTTTTGCTCGGTTTTGGAACGCCAGAAGATAACCTACATTCACCAAACGAAAGTTTCCCATTAGAGAACTTTGATAAAGGAATGGAAGTTCTAGTACATTATTTACAGGAAGTGGCGAGAGGGTAGGAGAAACCCCTATGTGAATGGAAATTGCATCATGAAGTATGAAAATATGTTGAGAAGTATATTAATACTCCACATTTTATATGGAATGAGCGTATGTCCACGAACTTCAGTGGGAAGTAGAGTAGAGGCGAGACCCTGTAGCGGATGGAATATAAACAACAACGTTAGTCATACTAGATAAGTTTGATTACCATGAACCCACGTATTTTCCGGGTGGAAAACTAAAAAAGCAGGTTGCTCAAGGTATTTATGAGCATCTGCTTTTTATTATTACCGAATCACTCCATGAGGCAAGATAGCATGAACACCTTTCACACCGTTTACCACTTGTGTTACATGTAAATCAACAGCAACACTTGAAAGTGCTGTTGCTTCCACTTTGCTAATTCCATAGATTTTAGCCATGTGCTCCACCATTTCATTAAGAGCTATTGCTGTAGCTTTGTTTAGGTCTTCATCAAATCCAAATGTAATCCACCCTGCTGGTGTATTTGCTTTTGGCATCTTTAAAGACATGTGTTCATGTATGATTAACGTAATATCAACAAAATCCATCGGGCATTCAATGGCAGTGCCAGAGCTTTCACCATCCCCTTGGAGGGCATGTCCATCACCAATAGAAAACAGAGCTCCGTCTACTGAGATTGGCAGAAACAGGCTACTTCCTCTTACTAGTTCTTTACAGTCAATATTTCCACCACAATATCGAGGTGGAGCGGTTGGTAGCACTCCAGGTTCAATGGGAGCCACTCCCATCAACCCCATAAAAGGAGATAACCCAACATGAAACTTTCTTTCACCAATAGTACAGGTACCAGTCATGCTCGTAGGATTTAACTCCCAATCAAGTTGGACTTTTTCACTCTGCACTATGCCAAGCTGTTCGTTTTGCCAGCTTTTATTTCCCCCAGCCCAATTTCGACCATACCAACCAGGTACAAGATCATTCAAACGAACTTCTAATACCATTCCAGGCTTTGCACCGTGAATAGCTATTGGGCCAATGATGGGGTGACCTGGAGAAGTTTCCTTTTCTCTTGAGGAAAAAACAAGTCTATCTTCTTCCGAAGAAGGTGAATATCCCCATTGAATGTCCGGTGTGGTCAAATGGAGAGAATCCCCTGATTGAATTGTTATTATTGGTTTATAATTATTGCTAAAGGAACCATGTAAAACAGCGGAACTTAATTCAATTTTATGTATCAACTTTGTTCACTCCCAATGGATTAGTTCTTGGTCTAACTTAATTCAAGATGAAAAGAAAGAGTGCAAATTATGCACTCTTAGATGTTAGTTTTTGATTTTAACATATACATATCCTTTTCTAGTTTGTTCACTTTGTCTATAACAAAATTAACTTCCGTAAAATTTGTTTCAGCTGCGAGTTCAAGTTGCTCAGCAACACCGTCAAATTTTGCATCAATCAGATCAAAACGACGATACACCTCAGACTTGAAGTCATACATCTCGGACTTGAAATCCAGCATATCCGTTTTAAAATCGTTCATCTCGGACTTGAAATCCAGCATATCCGTTTTAAAGTCATACATTTCAGATTTAAACTCCACCAAATCTGTTTTGATTTCTTTTATATCGCTACTAATTGTAGTTAGGAACTCAAGAATTTGATTTTCCATAGGTATTCACCTCTATGTTTATTATAATAGATGCTTTATGTACATTCATCCTATTTTCTATTTGATATTCCTTTTGGACTATCATCAAGTGATCCCTACATCTGTATGTAAACATTCAAGAAACACCACCAGCCTTTATGATCATGGGTGTTAAAGGGTAGAAATTGATATAATAACATTATGAGAGTACATAGATTGGAGAGTAATTCGTGTGATGAAAAGAGGGTAACTTGTAGGATAGAGAGAATAATACTAAATCTATCATATTCCATTTTAGAAAAAGAAACAAGTGTTCTATATTAGGGTTTGAAAAATAATTTATTGAGATAGAAGGAAGTGATAAAAAAATGGGTGTTACAGTTCAAGAAGTGATACAAAAACTAACAAATCCACTTGGTAAAATAGAAAATACAGTAGATACATTAAAGTTTGGTTCACCAGATCAAGAGGTAACGGGAATAGGTGTTGCTTTTATAGCAACGGAAAAAGTAATAAAAAGGATGATAGGATTAGGAGCGAATTTACTTATAACCCACGAGGGAATTTTCTTTAGTCATTGGGATAACACTGACTTAAAAGGCACCGATGTTTACAAAGAAAAATACAAGCGAATAAAGGATTCTCAGCTTGCCACTTTCCGATTACATGACTACATACATAGGTATGAGCCAGATATGATAACGAAAGGATTAGTTCATGCATTGGAATGGGAAGGTTACATGAAAAGCATCGAACCTGCTGCTACCATCGTTTCGATTCCTGAAATGTCACTCCAGGAAGTGATTGATTATGTCAAAGAGAAGTTAGGGATTGCCTTCGTCCGTGTTGTAGGAGATTTGGAGATGAAGTGTACAAGTGTTGGGTTATTAGTAGGGTACCGTGGTGGAGGTTCTGTTGCTATCCCCTTATTTGAAAAATACAATCTTGAACTAATAATTTGTGGGGAAGGTCCAGAGTGGGAGACTCCTGAATATGTGCGAGATGCAATGGAACAGGGAAGATCTAAGTCTATTATCTTTCTAGGTCATATGGAAAGTGAAGAGCCTGGAATGAGGTACTTTGCCAATGTACTACGTACTTCATTTTCGGAGTTACCTGTTCACTTTCTTCCAGTAGATCCTCTATTCACGATAAAGTAAAGGAGAGTTACCTGTGGAAAAAGGTCAAACAAAGAAACTAGCAGAATTAATTAAGAGTTCTTCCCATACAGTAATCCTTACTGGAGCGGGAATGTCTACGGAAAGTGGTGTACCTGATTTTCGTTCCAAGGAAGGGTGGTGGAAGGAAATTGATCCTCGTACAGTTGCATCCGTGGAAGCCTTAGAAGATAACTATCCATTGTTCCGTGAATTTTATAGTACAAGGTTGAAGGCGTTACAAACGGTTCAACCTCATGAAGGACACAAGATTATAGCAAAGTGGGAAAAGAATGGACTAGTTCAATGTGTAGCTACTCAAAACGTGGACGGGTTGCACCAGAAAGCAGGGAGTATTGCTGTAAAAGAGTTGCACGGTTCTATTAGGAAAATAAGGTGTAATCAATGTGGGAATGAAGCAGCAAAGGAGCAATTTATTACTGGTGAAAGTTGTAATGCATGTAGGGGAAAACTAAGACCTTCCGTTGTCTTATTTGGTGAACTACTACCACAAATCGCTTGGCAATCTGCCTTTCAACATATTCAAAAAGCGGATCTCGTAATTGTTATTGGCACTAGCTTAGAAGTGTACCCTGTAAGTGAATTACCAGCTATGACGAACGGAAAAACCGTGTTAATAAATAAAGATCCTGTTTGGACGGCTCATCATTTTTTTCTAACAATAGAAGGGAATGCGAAAGAAGTACTGCATGCAGTGGATGAGTTGGTTTGAGGTAAGAGGGGTTACTTATTATATCACTAGTCATTGTTTGTCTTAAAAGTTTAAGAGTGAAAGATAACTAGAGTGATACTAGGATGATAACAATTCCCTTCTGATAGTTTTATTATATAGTTAGTGGATATTTATGGTGATGTATATATAAACGAATGCAGGAGGGATTTCTATGATTCGAAGTATGCTGTTTCAACCGCCAACTGATCACTATGATCTAAAAGTTGCCCCTATTGATGAGAAGATTTGTGAATTAATGAAGGAACGAAAAGAGTTAGCAGATAATAAACCTGGTTTTCCACATAACAAGTTTATTCAAACATGGGCTTCAAAATACGGATTTTATGAAGAGCAGCTTCAGGCTATTTTTAATACGTTATACGATGAAGAAATGTTTAAACCTAGGGTGGAACCTAATGGATTCAGAAAATATATTCCCGTTACATTTTCTACAGAGAAGAATGGTTGTTTTTACACAGTACCATTTATTCGGCAATACGAAAATGCAAGTGTAGTAGAACTGAGCATGTACTGGGATCAACCGGATCACACTGTTATTGATGATAGGATTGATAGTTTTTTTCAGTTACATATTGATGATTTTGAATGCTATAACGTTGGTGGTGGAGGGGCTAGTGGCCATAGTACTCAAAGCTTTATCATATCCCCACCTCTGCCTGATGAATCTAATATTGAATTAGTTTTTAAGGAATATAGTGTTCCAATAAGATGGGGGGAACCAACGGGGTTTGAAATCGTAGTAAAGTTGTAATGGATATTTTGAAACATAGAGGTGATCTTCATGGAAGGATTTTTGGGGCTTATGGGTTTTCTTTTTTCCATAGCTGTCATTATTCAATGGTTTCGTTTTAGAAAAGAGTTTAATAAGCTAAAAATAGGTGACAAAATTACCCAAGAGTTTTCTGACAGGTGGAGAAAGCAGTTCTCTCTTATGATTGTTTTTCTTGTCGCAGGTGGGTGTTTTGGCATAGCTGCAATTCTAATAAGATAATGTTAGAGTTAACTCTAATGTTGATAGGAGGAAATAGATGGGGTTGTTTTTTGAGAAAGCGGAATCTGTGCCCAGTTCAAAAAGTATGTCAATAATAAAGACATTTATAATTATTGGAATGATTATATTCTTTGTTCTCAGTATTATTAATGGCATAGATTTCACTTATATGAGATTTGTATTTCTCCTAGCTGGTATAAATTTAGCAATTACTGGTTTCGAAGGACTGAATCATAAAGTTAATAAGAAAAGATACATATTAGATTTTGTTTTTGCTTTCGTATGGCTTCTTTTATTTGTAATATATTAAAAATCT
>NZ_JBGUAU010000054.1:0-18033 GCF_041820985.1 Evansella sp. AB-rgal1 | reverse complement strand
GTCTTTAAAGACAATTGACACCTTTTCTTATGTGCTTTTTCTTATAATAATCCAGCTACAAACACAATAACAATTAGAACTGGAGCTACAAATTTTAAAACGAAAAGCCATAAGTTCCCAAGAGTAGTATCCCCGAAATCAGAATGCTCCAAAGCATCTGCTTTCTTCCACCCCCAACCAATAAAGAGGGCAATGATCATACCACCTAGTGGAAGGAAAATTTTTGAAGCAATGAAGTCCATACTATCAATAATATCAGGTTGACCGAAGAAAGAGATGTGCGACCACACTCCATTACCTAATGAAGCAGGAATTCCTAATAAGAAAATAATTCCCCCAATAATTATCGAAGCTTTCTTTCTAGACCAATCAAACTTACGAATAAAAAATGCAACTGCAACTTCTAATAATGATACAGCCGACGATAATGCTGCAGCAGATAATAAGAAGAAGAAAAGGATACCATACAATTGACCAAGAGCCATATCCCCAAAGATTTCAGGAAGAATGATGAACGCAAGACCCGCACCTTCATCCGGAGCAACCCCAAATGCGAATACAGCTGGGAATATCATTAAGCCAGCAATGATTGCAAAAATAGTATCTAACCCAGCAACACCTACTGCTGCACCAGGGAGTTTATGTTCTTTCTTCAGATAGCTTCCGTATGTGATTAATGCACCCATACCTAAACTTAGGGAGAAAAATGCTTGACCTAAAGCTGCTAAATATACTTCTGGATCTAGTAATTTGCTCCAATCAGGACTAAATAAGAATGCTACCCCTTCACTTGCCCCATCAAGAGATAAGCTGTAAACAGCTAGAATAATAACTAGAATAGCTAATAATGGCATTAAGATTTTGTTCGCTTTTTCGATCCCTTTTTTAACTCCTACAAATACAATACCAACTGTTAGGACCATAAATAAAAACTGCCAGAAAAGCGGTTGTGTTGAATTGGAGATAAATCCAACGAAGAATCCAGCATATCCATCCTCTGGTGGTGCACTTAAATTCCCTAATACATATTGTACAAAGTAATACACTGCCCAACCAGCAACAACTGCATAGAATGAAAGAATAATAAATGCTGATGCAACACCCATATATCCTGCAGCTACCCATGGTTTTCCTGGAGCAAGCTTTTCAAATGCACCAACAGCATCACTTTGTGCACGTCGGCCAATTGTAAATTCAGCCATTAGGATAGGGATACCAATAAGTAGTATACAAAGTATATATACTAATAAGAATGCAGCTCCTCCATTTTCCCCAGTTACATAAGAGAAACGCCAAATGTTACCTAACCCTACTGCTGAACCCATCGCCGCTAAAATAAAGCCTAAGCGTGAGCCCCATTGTTCTCGATTATTTCCTAAATCGTTCAAATGAATGCCTCCTTTAAAGCGTTAAAATTTTAAATGATTAAAATAATATAATAGATAATATATCATACTTTTTAGAATATTTATGTTTTTTATTAATATTTTTAGACGTTATTTTTGATAATTTCAAAAAATTGTCGAATTCCTTGATGTATATACCTATATTGTGAGATGTTAGTTACAAAAGTGAACCAATTCTATTAAGATATGCTATGTTAAAAATCAACATAAAGGTTTAACAAAGCGTTAAAGATAAATAGTTATACAGTATGGAGGGATTCACATGTTATCTCGTTTATTTGGATCCAAGTGCGCAATTTGCAAAGGGAAAGCCAAGAGACCAAGTAATTATTATGACGATAAGGGGAATACTGTAAAGGTATGTTTTAAGTGTGTCACCTATGCAGAAAGAAGAGCATTTCGAAAAAGATAGAAATAAAGGGTGTGTCACCAGGCTTTGACCTAGGAACACACCCTTTAGTATGATAAGGGAACGTAAGGATATAAGGGGTAGAGGATAAATGGAGGAAAACCAATTTTTTGATGCGCCAGCCGGCGTGGAAAAAGAAACGAAATTACTTGCGGAAATGATACATGATAATGTAAGTGATAGTTCCAGTATAGATGAAAATGAAACTATATTTTTTAAAGAAATAGAAAGAATAGGTATTACTCTAAATAAACCGCAAAAAAAAGCAGTATCACATTATCAAGGGCCAATATTAACCATTGCAGGTGCAGGGTCTGGAAAAACATCCGTTATTGTGTGTAGAACAGGTTATTTACTCTCTGTAAAAGGTGTCCAAGCTAGAAACCTTTTACTTGTGACATTCACAAAAAAAGCAGCAGAAGAAATGAAGCAGCGATTATCAGCTTTGCCTAGAATAACCCAACAGATAACTAATCAACTACAAGCTAGAACATTCCACTCCTTCTTTCTGTTCTTATTAAGACATCAAGGATACAACCAAGTAATATTAAATAATGAACGATATAAGCAAATAATCATAAAGTTAATTTTAAAAGAAATGAACCTGGGTGATACTTATCAGCCAGAAAACATATTAGCTCTTTATTCCAACTGTAAAATGAACATGTTCACGATAGAAGATATGCCAACAAAGTCACCTTCTGACAAAGATGTTAAGGGAGTATTTAGAAAGTATGAAGAGTGGAAAAAACAGCAATACCAATGGGATTATGATGATATTTTAGTGGAAGCCTATCATTTACTTCAATCGAATGAGAGTCTCTTAAAATCAATTCAAGATCGCTTTCAGTATGTCATGGTAGATGAGTTTCAAGATACGAATCTATTGCAATATGAGCTTATTAAAATGATTGTGAAAAAACATCATAATATCTTTGTGGTAGGTGATGATGACCAGACGATATATTCTTTTAATGGTGCGCGCAATGATATTATCTTAAATTTTGATAAGGAGTTTCCTAATACGAAGACAGTGACATTAGATATCAATTACCGATCAACGAATAGTATCGTAGGATTAGGTAATGAGCTAATAAAATATAACTCTCAAAGGAAAGAAAAGACACTTAAGGTTATAAAGGAAAGTAGGCTTTCTCCTCAATTTGGACAGCCTTTGTCAACGGATGACGAGGCGCAATGGGTAATCACCCAGATACAGAAGAAAGTATCAGATGGTACTCATGAATATCGAGATTTTGCGATTTTACATCGTACAGCTAGCAACAGTCGAGCGATTTTTGAACAGTTAACCTTAGACGATATCCCTTTTATTAGTTTTTCGGTAAGTGATCAATTATTTTATGATCAATGGATCGTTAAGCCTGTCGTAGACTATTTACGTTTGAGCATGGATCCAAGAAATATAGATTCCATTGAAAGTATCTTACCTTCTTTATATATTAATAAGGAGAAAGGAATAGAGTATATAAAAAGACGAGAGGCAGAGCAAAGAAAGAAGTATCCGTTAAGTCATCTCGCATCAATGCCTGGTATAAAGGAGTTCCAAGCTAAGAAAATGAAAGACCGAATAAAGTTCGTAAAAGATTTACAGGAACGTAAGCCGATCGATGCTATTCAAGAAATTCGCTCTTATTTCTACGACAATTTTATTGATGCAACGGCTCATGAAAACTCCCTGCATAAAGAAACAATGAGAGAGTCATTAGATGAGCTTGAAGCTTCCGCAAAGAGGTTTTCCTCAATACCAAATTTTCTTACATTTATTGAAGAGATGAAGATAAAGAATGAAGAAATGAAGAACAATAAAAATAAATCCGATATAAATGCTGTATCTTTGATGACGATCCATCGCTCCAAAGGCTTAGAATTCCCTACGGTTTTTATCATAGGAGCATCAGAAGGAATTCTCCCTCATATTTCCGCATTAGAGGCAGAAAAAATGGACGATGTTTTTACAACTGTAAAAAGCAGTAAAGAGAAAATAAAGTTAGCATTAGAGGAAGAGCGCAGATTAATGTATGTGGCTATAACAAGGGCAAAGGAGGAGCTATATGTTACTTCCCCTTCCTATTATCGAGGAAAGAAAGCTTCCGTTTCTCGTTTTCTACTCGAGGCTTACAAAGTGGAGAATAAGGAAGGCGGTAAGAAAAGCTCAGATAGTGGGAGAACTTACCAAGTGAAGTCAAAGCAAAAGGAAACAGTGCTAGCATGGTTATGTAAAAATAAAGATTGTAACGCGTGGCAACGAGTTTTAACCTATGAAGATACAATATTGGATACGAAACCATGCCCTCTTTGTGGATCCTCTATGGAAAAAGGGCCGAAAGTGATAGCTATATAAAAGGTTCAAAGTATCCATCAAAGAAGGGAGATGCTGCTGGTGATGGTATTGTATCAGATAGAGATAGGGTGGGGCAGATTATTATACGTTATCTGGAACTTCTATGGAAACCTTAGTGTAACCTGTTATGAAGGGAAATCTTCCATTGTGAATACTTGTCATGTCAAATAAGAAAACGTATACTTCGTGGTGAGACGAATCTTTATTAACTGTAATAGAAGCGTATATATTTAGCACTTACTAAAGGAGATGAGAAGATGAAGTATCGAAAGCTAGGAAAATCAGGATTAGATGTATCGGTTGTAGGAGTAGGAACATGGCAGTTTGGCGGCGAATGGGGAATGGATTTTTCACAAAAAGAAGTAGATGCTATCCTCACAAAAGCAAAGGAAGTAGGGATTAACCTTATAGATACTGCAGAATGTTATGGTGACCACCTTTCAGAAAAATTTATTGGTAACTATTTAAGCAACGACAAGCGTGAGGACTGGATTGTAGCAACGAAATTTGGTCATCATTTTCATAACAATTTTGATCGAACAAATCATTGGGCGGCAGAAGAAGTGCTATCACAGTTGGATGCTTCATTAACGTCATTGAAAACAGATTATATTGATTTATATCAATTTCATTCTGGGAGTGATGACTACTTCAATAATGATGATTTATGGACGATGCTTGATAAGCAAGTTGCAGCAGGGAAAATTCGTCATTTAGGTATTTCAATAGGAAGTAATGAAAACGTATACCAAACAGACAAAGCGACAGAGGTAGGGGCTTCTGCCATTCAAGTTGTCTACAATCGTCTTGATAAAAAGCCAGAGAAAAAAGTATTTCCATCATGTGAAAAACAGGACTTAGGAGTGTTAGCGCGGGTTCCATTGGCAAGTGGATATTTGAGTGGTAAGTATAAACCAGGTGCGGTGTTTGTGGAAAATGATGTTCGAAACCGACATGAAAAAGCAGAGGTTGATGAGAAACTGAAGCTTGTGGAAGAAATCCGTTCAAACGAAGTTCCAGAAGGGGTCAACATGGCACAGTGGGCTTTAGCATGGTGTCTTCAACATCCTGCGGTTACATCAGTTATTCCAGGTTGTAAAAATGAAGAACAAGTAGTCTTAAATGCAAGTGCAGCACAATTAGATTTGGTAAAGGAAGATCATCCTCAAGCAGTGAAATAAATGATAAGAGGGAGTTTTAATATGACATACATAGCAAATGAAACTAGATATGAAACAATGAAATACAACCGATGTGGAAATTCAGGTTTGTTACTGCCAGCTATTTCTTTAGGGTTATGGCATAACTTTGGGGGCGTAGATACGTTTGAGAATGGTCGTGCTATGCTTAGAAGAGCGTTTGATCTAGGAATTACTCACTTTGATTTAGCAAACAATTATGGACCACCACCAGGGTCCGCGGAAGAAATGTTTGGTAAAATGCTGAAAGAAGATTTTAAACCTTATCGAGATGAAATGATAATATCTTCGAAAGCTGGCTATTATATGTGGCCAGGTCCATATGGAGAGTGGGGATCGAAGAAGAATTTGATTGCAAGTCTTGATCAAAGCTTAAAACGTATGGGATTAGAGTATGTAGATATTTTCTACTCTCATCGTCCTGATCCTAATACTCCTATAGAAGAAACAATGCGTACGTTAGATCAAGTTGTGAAACAGGGAAAAGCTCTCTATGTAGGAATTTCTAATTATTCTTCAGAGCAGACAGAAGAAGCAATCAGCATATTGAAAGACTTGGGAACACCATTACTAATTCACCAACCAAGTTACTCTATGTTTAATCGTTGGGTAGAAGATGGACTTCAAAATGTATTGCAAAAACATGGAGTAGGTTCTATTGCCTTTTCTCCATTAGCTCAAGGGCTGTTAACTAATAAATATCTAAATGGAATTCCAAACGATTCTCGTGCAGCAGGTGGTTCTGTCTTCTTAAATAAGGAGCAAATTACGGAAGAAGTAATTGTGAAGGTACAGAAATTAAATGAAATTGCTGAAGCGCGTGGCCAAAATCTCGCTCAAATGGCATTGGCATGGGTACTAAGAGAAGGTCGCACAACATCCGTCATTATCGGTGCTAGTAAAGTAAGCCAAATTGAGGATAACGTTGCTGCGGTAGCGAATCTAGAATTCTCCAAAGAAGAGCTAGATAATATCGAGGGGATACTAGGGGAGTGAAGCTAAATTCTGGTTCTGATGATACTCATATTTTCATGATAGACAATAAAAACTACATAGAGGAGAAGTGGACTACTTGATAAATTTAAAAGGAAAAAAAGCACTAGTAACAGGTGCTGGAACTGGAATAGGCAGGGAAATTGCCTTGATGTTAGGGGAAGCAGGTGCAAACGTAGCAGTTCATTATGGTAGCAATCGTTCAGGAGCAGAGGAAGTAGTAGAGAAAATCAAATCATTTGGGCAAAAAGCTATAGCAGTTAAGGGAGACGTTCTCGTAAAGGATGAAATTGTTTCCTTTGTAAAAGAAGCTGCTGATTTTTTCGGAAATCAAATAGATATTCTAGTAAACAATGCTGGTCACATGGTACAGAGAACTCCTATTGAGGAAATGTCTGAAGAGCTATGGCATAAGGTAATGGACGTGAATGTTACAAGTGCATTCTTAGTTTCACAGCAAACAATTCCTTATATGAAAGAAAACGGAGGGAAAATTGTTAATATGTCCTCTCTTGCTGGGCATAATGGCGGTGGACCCGGAGCAGTAGCATATGCTGCTTCAAAAGGCGCAGTATCTACGTTTTCAAAAGGTTTAGCAAAAGAATTAGCTCCATATAAAATTAATGTAAATGTTGTGGCACCTGGTTTGATTGGAGAAACTCCTTTCCACGACACTTTTAATACTAAAGAAAATAGAGCAAACACAGTGAAGGGTATTCCACTTCAACGGGAAGGTGTTCCTTATGATGTTGCAGGAGCAGTGTTATATTTAGCATCAGACTTGTCTGACTTCTTAACTGGGGAAACAATCGACATTAATGGCGGAGTAAATATGCGTTAATATTCTTTATAAAAACTACTTGTAGAGAAAATTTACGAGTAGTTTTTTTCAAAGGGAGAGAGTAATTTGAAGAGAAAAATAATAATTGCTCCAGATTCATTTAAAGAATGTATGACAGCCCAAGAAGCAGCGAAAGCAATAGAACGAGGCTTTCGCTCGGTTTTTCAAAATGAGATTGATATTGAATTAATTCCGATGGCTGATGGAGGGGAGGGAACAACACAGTCATTAGGGGATGCGTTGAGTGGAAGATTTCATAAACAAGTTGTTACAGGACCTTTAGGAGAGCCGGTGGAAGCAACATTTGCTTTGTCTGATGATAAAACAACAGCCATAATTGAAATGGCAGAAGCATCTGGGTTGGCACTTGTTCCTAGGGAGAAAAGAAATCCTTTGATTGCAACGACTTACGGAACCGGGGAATTAATCCGTGCTACTTTAGATCACGGCGTTCGCAAAATAATTATAGGTATTGGCGGAAGTGCTACGAACGATGGTGGTGCAGGTATGATGGAAGCACTAGGAGGCGTATTCTCTGATTCGAACGGTTCTTGGTTACCACGCGGTGGTGGTGCCTTAAAGAATTTAGCTCAATTAGATTTATCTAACTTAGATCCACGTTTAAAAGAGGTAGAAATTCTTGTTGCTTGCGATGTAGATAATCCATTGTTAGGTAAAAATGGTGCAAGTACTATCTACGGTCCACAAAAGGGAGCTACTGAGTCGATGATTGAAGAACTAGACGAAGCACTTTCCCAATATAATGATGTATTAGTAAAGGTAACGGGGAAAAACGTAAAAGATGTTCCAGGAGCAGGCGCAGCAGGTGGATTAGGTACAGGGCTGATGGCGTGCTTAAATGCAACTCTTGAACCAGGAGTGGATATTGTTTTAAAGGAAACAAATTTTAGGGAAAGAGCAAAGGATGCTGATTTGGTTATCACTGGAGAAGGTCGGATCGATAACCAAACAATTCATGGAAAAACTCCCATTGGTGTTGCGAGAGCTGCAAAAGAAATGGGAGTGAAGGTAATAGCGTTATGTGGAACACTAGGAAAAGGGTATGAAGTTGTTCATGAACATGGAATTGATGCCGCATTTTCAATTGTTCAGGGGCCTTGTGAGCTTCAAGAAGCGATAAGAAATGGTTCAACCTATTTAGAATTGCTGGCGAGGAATGTGGCGATGGTTTGGAAACTAGGGGAATGTAATTGATAAATGACGAAAGAGCTCATTGGACAGAGCTCTTTTTATTATCTTTATATAGTGAAAATCGATTATGGACTCAAAATCACATAGGATTTGAGAAACAAACATTTATTAATATTTATTTTGAAATCATTTTATAACCATTTCGTTACTTTGTCACAAATAAAAGCGAGAAAAATGTTGACACACACATTTGTAAACGATTACAATTATCTTGTATTACAACGTTGTTATTTTTGTTTGTAATCCCAAATATGTTCAACCCCACTTTGTACAACCTATATCTTTAGTCCTAGTAGTTTACTCCTACATATTTCATCTTTACGTAAGAATATTATAGTTAAATAGTGTTTAAAGCCGTTAGGGATTCACTGTTTACATACAGCTCGTTTAAAAGTCTAGTTATTCTATGTACTTACTTAGTTTATTGTTGTTTGCTCTCGGTGTATACCGATTAGCTATAAAAATGAAAGGAGATTATTTTAAAAAATAACAAAAATGTTGAGGGGGTTTTTTTGTGCGGAAACATAAACGAGGTTTAGCAATGTTCATGATTTTTTTATTGTTATTTCCAAGCTTTCAGCTGCCGGTATTTGCTGAAGAAGAGGTAGATCCATTTGAAGGAATGATAAACATCTCTAGTGATTGGCAGGGAAGTGTGTTTGGTGATAATGGTGGCCAAAGTAATATATCCAGTGAAAACTTCGAAATCACAGAAAATGAGAATAATACTGTTACGGTTCGATCAAGCAATAACAGAGGGAAGATAGCAGGAAGTACGGAAGGTATCGCCTATTATTTTAAAGATGTGCCAACCGATGGGAACTATAAGATCTCTGCTACAGCGCATGTAAATGCTTGGACAGCGAATAATCAAGTTTCCTTTGGTATTATGCTAAGAGGCAATGTACTAGAAAATGAAAATCAAGGAACTTTTACAGGAGATTATGTTGCAGTTGGTGCACTTGATCAAGTGATGAAGGGCTTCTATAAATATAGTGACTCTGGTTTGCAAAAGAACAATCATACGTTTCCTAACACGTCAGTACCTGCGGCTGAAGAAACGTATGAGCTAAGTATTCAAAAATCAGGAAACCTATATATCCTTGAAGTGGATGGGGAAGTCCAGACAATAGAGGAGTACAATGGTGAAATTAATTACGCAGGATTGTTCACATCAAGAAATACAACTGTTACTTTCAGTGATGTGAAACTAGCAATAGATGGACAAATTGAATTAGGAGATTGGGAGTTTTCGGCATTTGGTGATAATACAAATATTACGAACAACCCACCTAGAAATCCTGATCCTACTTTTCATGAGGATGGCTCTGTTCAGATAGTAGCTACTGGTGGGAAAATATCTAGTTCTGTTGATGGTATTTCTTTTTACCATAAAGAAGTACCAGCAAGTGCGAACTTTGAAATCACGTCTAAAGCCTATATAAATAGTATTAACGCAGGAGATAATCAAGTTTCCTTTGGATTAATGCTTAGGGATGAAATTGGGGAACATGGTACTACTAGTGGACACACAGCAAATTATGTTGCTGTTGGGGCACTTGATTTGAATAACGCTTCCACAGGTGGAATGAAGGGATTTTATAAAGAAGGATCCCAACAATCAAAATTATCACCATTTAGTGACTTAAGCATTCCAACTGCAGGAGAAGAGTACGAGTTATCAATCAAAAAAGCTGGAAATACGTATGTAGTGAACGTAAGCGGAAATGAAGAAGTTATTACAGTAGATGACTTATTTTCCGAAAACGTATTTGCTGGTCTCTATGTAGCTAGAGGTGCTGACATTACGTTTAGTAATTTTGATATTGTCGTAGATAATAGAGTTGTAAATGAACTAATCGTGGATTCTAGCGAAATGACAACAGAGATATTAATGGGCCAAGAGCTAGATTTAACAGGATTAAGAGTAACGGCGAGGTTTTCCGATGGAAGTGAAGAAGAACTTACTCCATCCGATTATATTGTTACCGGCTTTGATAGTAGTAAAGTAGGAACAAATAAAATAACGATCAATTATAATGGGAAAACTGCAACAGTAGATTTAGAGATTCTAGCACTGACGGTAACAGACTTAGAAATTAGATATTATCCTGCGAAAACAGATTACTATAAAGGTGATTTATTTGATCCACAAGGGTTTTCTGTAATTGCTTATTACAATAATGGAACTTCTTCACAGCTTTCCAAAGATCTCTATTCTTTTGCGATAGGTGGTCAGGAAATTGGGGAAGAGGGATATACATTTACAGAAGCAGGAACAAAAGTGGTTACAGTTATTTCTACAGAAACACCAGAAGTGACTACATCTTTTGAAGTTGTTGTAAAAGATGCTGACCTTATAGGTTTAGAGATAAGACAACAACCAGTGAAGTCGCTGTATTATCTAGGCGATGAGTTAGATCTATCAGGCCTTAGCTTGTATGCAAACTATGATGACGGAAAATCAGTAAGACTTATGGCAGACGAATATACTGTCTCAGCACTGGATACAACGACTCCTGGAGAAAGAGAGATCATTTTATCTCATAAAGGACAAACTGCTACATTAACATTTGAAGTGAAAGAAAAAGAGTTAGTAGCTATTGAAGTGACGAATTATCCGAAAACAACGTATGTTGTTGGGGAAGGATTAGACCTTGATGGACTGGAGATTTCTAACGTTTTTGATAATGGAGATAGAGAGCTGTTAATAGAATCTGCTTATTCAATAGATAGTTCAGCTTTCAATAGCTCTACTGCTGGAAAATATGATGTTGTGATAGTTCCAGTTGATGATTCTATTGAATCTATTAATCTAGCGGTTACTGTAAGAGCGGAAACTGAAGTAGAATGGAAGACGATGCGTTTTGGTCAATCTACTTCCGATGCAAGAAACTACATTAATGTGAAAGATAATGGTGTAATTGAGATCGTAGCCTTAGAAGGTGGAGGAAAAATAACGGGAGATCATGATGGAATCTCTTTCTATTACACAGAAATTGACGCTACAGAAGATAACTTTGTTTTATCTGCGGACATTAAGGTAATTGAATATGCAAAGACCCCACATGATGGACAAGAGTCTTTTGGTATTATGGCTCGTGATGCCGTGAATCCTGTACAAGATGCAAGTGTATTTGCTTCGAATATTGCTGCAGTAGGTGGATTTAGTGGTGGTACTCGAGATGCAAATGGAACGCAAGCGTTTATTAGAACAGGTGTTGTTGCTGCAGATGGTGAAGGAAGCGAAGGCATTCAAAAGAAAATGATAAAAAATGAAAGGCCAAATGCTTCTAACACAGCTGAAAATTATCGATTAACACTAACGAAAACAAACAGTGGATACAGTGGTCAATTAAATAATGGTGAAGAAGCGATGTTCTTTGAACCTGATATTTTAGATGTTCAAGATGGAAAAATATATGTAGGTTTCTACACAGCACGTCTAGCGACCATTGAAGTAAGTAATATTGACTTTACTGTCACAGCTGCAGCAACGGATACACCAAGAGTGGAACCGCCTGCTGAACCAATATCGCCAAACTTTGAGTATTTGTCTTTAGCAAGAACACCTCTAACTGACTACACGCTTTTACTTAGAGCAAATGTAGATGGGGTTATTACTGTAAAACAAGGTCATGAGGTAATTGCACAAGATAGAGAAGTAAGAGCAGGAGAGATTGTTGAAATTCCAGCAACTATAGCTGCGAATAGCAACACAAATTTCAGTACAACATTCTTACCAGATGACACACAATTCTTAACTTCCTATAATAAAATCGTTCATAATGTAACGGTCACTAACAAAACATTTGTTGAAGACGGGAATATTTATGTGTCTCCAACAGGTGCAAGTGCAGGTAACGGAACAAAGGAAAACCCGTTAGATATTGATACTGCCATTGATTATGTACGTCCAGGTCAATACATTTATGTGATGGAAGGACACTATGTACGTAATTCGAATATTGAAATTAAGAAGTTTAATGATGGAACTGAGGGTGCAATGAAATATCTTGTTGCTGATCCAGAAGCTACAGAGCGACCACTTATTGATTTTGACAGAAGATCAGAAGGTGTTGTTCATAGTGGGAACTACTGGTATGTACAAGGTTTAGACTTTGCTCGTTCTGCTGGAAATACAAAAGGTTATACAATCGGTGGTAGTTACAACATTATCGATAACCTAAGATTGTTTGAACATGGAGACACTGGTTTACAAATCAGTCGAACAGATACGACGGAAAATGATCGTGAGAAGTGGCCGTCTTATAACCAAATCTTAAACAGTATTTCGTTTGATAACCGCGATCCTTCTGAAAACAATGCTGATGGTTTTGCAGCGAAGTTAACTGTTGGAGAAGGAAATGTGTTTGACGGAAACGTATCTCATAACAATATTGATGATGGATGGGATTTATATACGAAGGTAGGTACTGGTGCAATCGGTGCGGTTACGATTCGCAATAGTATCGCATTTAATAATGGTAGATTAACTAGCGGTTATGAAGGAAACGCTGGGAAAAATGGATTTAAGCTTGGTGGAGAAGGAGTTCATGTTCCACATGTGATTGAGAACAGTATTGCATTTGGAAACGGCTACTTCGGTTTTACAAGTAACAGTAATCCGGGATTAATTGCAAGAAACAATATCGGTTTTAATAATGTTGGTGCAAACTTAAGCTTTACAACGTATGCGCATATTCCAACTGATTTTACGATTGATGGATTTGTTTCTTATAGAACAAATGATGTACCAAATGCGAACGATAATTACCCATCTCATTTGAACTCTGATGTTAATTATATGTTTAGATCTGGTCAATCTGCAAATGCTTCAGGAGAAGTGTTGACAGATGAGATACTTGTGAGTATGGAGCAAATCTTCAATTATGATGACCAAGGTAAAATTGTTTCAATCAAGCGTAATGAGAATGGTGAAATTCTATGGGGAGACCTATGGGAAGTTTATAATGAATTTATGGGAATTGAGGATGAAACAACACCTCCAGGAGATGATCAGCAAACTCATTATGTTTCAGAAGACGATATTAACGAAATAGCACCAGGTGAAAATTTTGAAATTAATGATGTGAATAACGAATATATAAAGTTTGTATTTACTGCAGAACAAGTTGATAATTTACTATCAAAAGAAGGTACTAAAGTAACTATAAAAAAGGCAGATGTAAGTGTAACAATACCTACAGTTTACTTTAGTGCAGGTAAAGGGTTAACAATTGAAGTGGAAGAACAGTTGGAAAATACTGATGATCTATTTGTGTCAATTAATGGGAAAGAAATTAGATCTAAGATTTATAAATTTACGATTTTCGATGGTGAAAACTATATAACTGAGTTTTCAACTGAACCAGTTTTACTAGAGTTTACTTTGGATTCAGAGAACGTTGAAAATGCAACTAATCTTAAGGTTTTTAGATTTAATGGAGCTACAAGCGAGTGGGAGTCTAGAGCTGGTGGATACTATGAAGATGGTATATTTTACTATGAAACAAACAGTTTTAGTATCTACGCTGTAATGGAAGTTGAGCAGGAGGACACAACACCACCAGGAAGTGGAGAAGAGGAAGAAACTCCAACACCACCAGGAAGTGGAGAAGAGGAAGAAACTCCAACACCACCAGGAAGTGGAGAAGAGGGAGAAACTCCAACACCACCAGGAAGTGGGGAAGAGGAAGAAACTCCAACACCACCTGGAAGTGGGGAAGAGGAAGAAACTCCAACACCACCTGGAGATGGAACTGGTGATGGTAATAAAGAGTCTAATGATGATACTAAGAAAGAGAGTAGCAAAGAAAAATTACCTGATACAAACAGTGGTCTGTATAACTGGCTCATTGTAGGAATGCTATTAGTTGTAGCAGGTGTGACGGTGTTAATTACAAGAAGACGTAAAGAAGATCAAACTGCTTAATAACAAAAAGAGGCGAGCTCTATAGCGCGCCTCTTTTACCTGACTAAAGCTCTTCCATTACCTCAAATACTTGCTCGATCCCTTGTCCAACTAAGTAATCTACTTCTACAACCAATTGTTCTGATGTAGGGTTAGCCCCAACGTAGCCGCGGAAGATAGAATTGTTTTCTAGGTCGAGAAACCCAAAATTTTCCCCAAATTCATAATTAAGATCTGTAAATATTTCGAAATGGATATCGTTTTGCATTAGGAACATTTCATGCTCCTGAGGTGAGGAAGGACTGATAGCGTAAACTGTAACACCCATTTCGCGAAACCTATCAAGTTGGTTATTCAGCTCAACTAGCTGAGAAAGGCAGAGTTGTCAGCCAACTCCGGTAAAATAAGCGTACAATGTTTTACCAGCTGGAGAAATATTAATTGTTTCTCCTGCTGTGTTCAATAGAGAAATATTAAAATCCTCTTGTTGGTAGCTTGTACTTTCACCGGAATCGGAACTACAGCCTATGATTACGCTAAATAGGATAATGAATAGAACGAAAGATAAAATACGTTTCATAACTACCTCCTAAAAACTATCTATTTTCTTATGGTACTATAATCGCCCTCTATTGATAAATAATAAGCATGATAGTAACAAAAAGATTTTCCCTATCAGAGAAATATGGATGGATTGGCACATGTGATGAAGTGAATGGATGAATAGGATATGGAAGGTAACGGATTTTGGTATTAGAACCAACATTAATTAACTTTCATATAATAAAAGTGAGGACATAAAATAAAGTGGACAAGGGAATGTACTAACTTTTGGATGAATATTTCATCATGAGAATGATTAAAACATATAGAAAAATGACTCCACAGAGTTTAGGCATGGTTATCCTCGATTTCTTTGATAATGAAAAGTTACTGAAGAAACGGAAAGAGTATTAGTTGTGTAAGCAGTTAATTTGTTAAACACGGATAGGCAAACAATTGAATATCATATTGTTAAATTGTATTTTTCACGGCAAATGACAGTAGGTGGCTGGTACGTATGTCAGATGAATTATTAGATATTATAGGAAACTGGGTTGAGTTTCTCGGTGCCACAATTGCAGCAATAGGTGAATCAGTTCAATTAAAAGGAGACGATGAACGTGGTCTTGAGATAGGTACAGTTGGCAATGCTGTGCAAGGTTTAGGGAATGCAATACAAGCAATTGCGAACGAGGATGATGGAGGTGTCCAGCTCGGGAACTGGATTCAAGCAGCTGGTACATCTGCAAATTCGTTTGCTGAATATAAGATGCTAAGAGGACTAACTGACGAAGAGGATGCTGGAAAATTAGAAATCATTGGTGATTCTTTACAATCTATAGGGTCTTTTTATGCATCGTTAGGTAGGTTAGCAGAGGACCCAAAACTAGTCTATGGTAATATTCTTCAATCAATCGGTGCCGCCTTGGAAGCAATCGGTGTGTATACAGCCTTGGAGTCCAATGAACATAGGGGTCAACAGTTGGAGACATTAGGAGGTTGGTTGCAATCAATTGGTACTGCTTATCAATCCATTGGTGCAACGAGAGAGTATTTGTCTAATAGATAAAGAAACGAGAGGTTTGTAGGTGGAGTGTTGCCAATGGCAAGTCCAATAATGTATATCATAGGAAACTGGATTGAGGCAATTGGAGCCACAATCGCGGCTATGGGCGTGAGTATTGAAATCCAAGATAGCACAGATGGAAAAAAGACGCGTATTGTAGGGGATGCAGTTCAGGGGATCGGTAACTTTATGATCGCGGAAGCCGAAGTGGAAGATCGTCTTGCTGAGGTAGGGAATATTATTCAAGGTATTGCCTCTAGTGGAAATGCCGCAATTGCGTATCGAGAACTAAAGATGGATGATGATTTAAATCATCAGCTAGAGGTTATAAGCGATGCAGTTCAAGCGTTCGGTTCCTATATTACAGCAATTGCACGAAGTGATGACAACCCCCCTAAGGCATTTGGTAATGGCATTCAATCCTTCGGGGCAATTATTGAGGCGTCTGGTGTTCTAAATAAATTATATTCTAACGAAGAAAAAGGCGACCATCTACGAAGTGTTGGTAAATGGATCCAAGCAATAGGTACAATTATCCAAGCTTTAGCAGTTACCCCAGGATTGGAACACCTTGTTGATATTTTCAGAACTCAAGAGAATACAGATGATTAAAGTGATGCGCTTGTTATTACAGGCGCGTTTTATTTTTGCAAAAACTAAGAAGTGATTATTCTTCATGTTGTTTCTTTACCCATAACCTACCATGATGACCAATATTTAAGCATATCGACCCTAGTAAGTTACGTTTACAATTAAATGTATTACTAGATTTCATCCACAAAGGCTTGGTAAGTGGAAAAAAACAACGAGGAGTTACATCATGAAAAAATACTTATTATCGACTGCAACAACAGCTGCAATAGCACTTTTCTTGTTTGCAGGACAAGCGGATGCAAGTGGATATAATGTTCAATCTGGAGACTCTTTATGGAAGATTGCCAATGAAAACAATGTATCAGTGCAAAATCTAATGAACTGGAACAGTTTAACATCATCTACTATTTTTGTAGGCCAAAACTTAACTATTCAAGCACCTCAAAGCACTCAAACTACCTCACAGTCTTATACAGTAAAATCAGGTGATAGTTTATCCGTTATTGCTAGAAACTATAATACTACTGTTTCTGCGATTCAATCTCTAAACAACTTGTCATCTGACTTGATTCGTGTTGGGCAAGTATTACGAATCCCGGGTACATCAACAGTGGGAACAGGGTCCGTGTAGCAAGTGAGTAATAAGACAACTCACGTAACGACTAACTATACAGTTAGATCAGGTGATAGTTTATCTGTCATTGCGAGAAATCATTGATTCGTGTTGGGCAAGTGTTGAGAATTACGAGTTCAAGTGGAGCGATCCAACAAACTAGCAATACAGTTCAATCAACAGCGACAACATACACGGTTCGTTCAGGAGATACTCTTTCGAGAATTGCCTTGAATCATAATCTTTCAGTGACTCAGTTAAGACAATTTAACAATCTTACAAGCGATTTAATTCGTGTAGGACAAGTATTGCGATTAACTCCAACTACAGGAAGTTCTGTTGAACAATCTGGTTTTAATGTTGATGCATTATTAGCAGAAGCAAGAAGACACTTAGGAGTTCCATACGTATGGGGTGGATCAACTACAAGTGGCTTTGATTGCAGTGGTTATCTTCAATATGTATACCGTACACAAGGGGTTGATATTCCCCGCACTGTAGCAACGATTTGGAACGCAACAACGCATGTTTCGAGTCCGAGAGTAGGAGATATCGTATTCTTTGAAACTTATACTGCTGGTCCATCACATGCCGGTATATATATGGGGAATAATCAATTCATTCATGCAGGTTCCTCAACAGGAGTAACGATCACTAGCATGAGTAATTCCTACTGGTCACAGCGCTACTTAGGGGCAAGATCAGTACGATAACTCTTTTTTTGAAAAATATAGTTTGATTTTAAGAGGATGCTCCGAGGAGTGTTCTCTTTTTTATGCTTTGGAAGGGTAGTAATCTAGGGGTGGAAGGTGTCGAATTTTGTCATATGCAATATATTGTTCGAAGCCGCACATATAATCGTGAATTTCGCACATATAATT
>NZ_JBGUAU010000053.1:0-19515 GCF_041820985.1 Evansella sp. AB-rgal1 | reverse complement strand
TACCTCGGTACTGCCCACCTTTTTCTTTACTCAAGATAATTTATCCTACCAGAAAATAAAATAACATCGGCTATCTCTTCATAAATAAATAGATAAAAAGGTTGATTTATCGTCATAAACGGAATCATTGGTGCTGATTCCACTACAGCTTCCACCGTGGTTACCGCTGCCGCTTCCGTTCCCTTTTCATCAACTTCTAAAAAAGTATCATGAAGAACACGACTAATTTTAAACCTTGGATCATCAGTGATATTGGAAAAATTAGATTTCGTCTCAACAAACGCACTTTCTACCCCTAAATTTTGTAAATACTTAGAAAGCTCTACATTATATTGAAGTGTGAATTTAGGCATTTGCAATTGAATTTCCTCTTTAACAAAGGAGCTAGAAATGTCATTCCACACATCTTCACTCATTTGAAAATCTTGTATGTCTGTTGGAAGAACAATCACCATATGCGATGTTTCCCCTTTGTACGGTAACTTTACCGCTTGATAATCATCCGTTTCCTGATAATAAAACTCTTCCATGTCATTCATGTAATCTACCATACTTTCACTGCCATCTAGATTATAAAATGTATTGGTAAATGTTTTGGTAGCATCAAATTCCAACTCCCAATCTCCTTTAAAGTAGATAGCATTTATTAAGTACATCACAACATCTGGATCCATATCATCCACAGATTCAAAGATCTCCTCAATTAACCCATTCGTGTTTTCCTCTACCCAGGAATTAATGTCCTCCACCGTTTCCTCGGTTCGTAACACTTGACGTATATATTCAGAAAAAAGCCAATCCTGACTGATTTGTATAAACTCCTCTTTCGGTTCAAATTCCTCATCACTCCAGATAGAGTTAGCAATGGCAACTTCTATATCCTCTTGGAAGTTTTCCAAGTATAAAATGAGTTGATGAAAATAGTTATTTCGCTCCTCATCATTTAATTCATCGAGATAGAACACTTTAAGCATTTCCTCTTTCGTTTCCTCACTCGCACCATTCATCACCATAGCAAATGCAATCGATATACTAAGAGGTGAAATAAACATATTTTCGTCATTCCTTAAATCACTTTGAATCTCTTCCATCAAATCAAACCCAAATTGCTGTTGCTTTGAACTAACATCCGTATCAATATGATCAACGCTAAAGTCCTTAGTAAACCCATCCCCATTTACTTGATCTCCGTTCTCATCTTCTACTCCACACGCAGATAATAACAAGACTAGTGATAAGAGTCCTCGTTTTATATATTTCATCTTCGGTCACCTCAAATCTAATCATTTAACTATAGGACGCCACTTTTTCTTTTTGTGTTTCATCCTTTTGTAATTTCACTAGTTGTAATTACTTGATTTCTGCTTCCAATTACTCGAATTTCATAGAGGTACACATAATTTAACAAAAAAAGTGTTGAATATAGAAAAAACCGAGATTGCACAAATATATGTGCGATCTTGGTTTTGTGTTTCGTCTATTCCACCATCTCAGACAATAAGTAATGGTAGATTAGTTTCGTTGTATTTTCAATAGAAGAGATATGTGTTCGTTCAAATGCATGCGAGGAGTCTATTCCTGGTCCGATTAGGCCGTGAACAATATCATGACCTGATCGAATTGCTGCCGATGCATCTGATCCGTAATACGGATAGATATCAAGCTTATAGC
This sequence comes from Evansella sp. AB-rgal1, assembly GCF_041820985.1. Classification (NCBI taxonomy): domain Bacteria; kingdom Bacillati; phylum Bacillota; class Bacilli; order Caryophanales; family Bacillaceae; genus Evansella; species Evansella sp. AB-rgal1. The sequence goes on along the minus strand of NZ_JBGUAU010000053.1, from coordinate 17,844 downwards.
CTATCTCATTTGTTTTCGCCAACTCCACTAAATTTTTCCGAAAAGCATAATGGTAAGGTCCGCTTGCATCTTTCACACAAATCGACACAGTATATTCGTCTGTCGATTGACCATCTCCCATTGCACCCATATCCACTGCTAGGTATTCCACTGTTTCAGGAGTGATGTTTGAATTTCCTCCATAGCCTATTTCCTCATTATTGGAGATTAGAAAATGAGTTGTGTAAGGAAGTTCTATTTTATCAGTAGCAACTTGCTTTATTAATTGAAGAAGTATCCCTACACTAGCTTTGTCGTCTAGATGACGTGATTTAATATAGCCATTCGGCAATACCTGCACTCTCGGATCAAACGAAACAAAGTCTCCTACTTCAATCCCAAGCTCACGAACTTGATCGGCTGTATGTACTTTTTCATCAATTCGTACTTCCATATTATCTTGATTTCGTTCCGCTTTACCTGCATCTTGATACACATGAACAGATGTTTGATGCATTAATATCGTACCTGTAAAAATCTTGCCCGAAGACGTCTCAATCTGACAATATTCCCCTTCAATAGAGTTGTAGCGAAATCCACCAATTAAGTCTAGCTTCAATCTTCCACTTGGCTTGATTTCCTTCACGATCGCACCTAATGTATCTACATGTGCTGTTAACATTCTATGATTATCGTTATCCTTGCCAGGGATGGTTGCTATTAATCCGCCTTTTCGGTTACGCTTTGTTTCTACATTCAGGTCTGCTAGGAAGTTTTCCACCCAAGTAATCACTTCATTTGTGTTTCCCGATGGACTAGGAATGGACACTAAGTCTTTTATCACTTTGATTGTTTCTTCTGAATTCGGATATGTCATTAGAAATATTTCCCCTCTCGAAATAGTTGGTTTCTTCTATTATAACAAAGTTAGAATATGAGGTACATTTCATGCAGAGGTCTAACCTGAAAATACGCGTGTCAGGCTATCTAGTAATACTAACTTTGCTGGCTTTTATTCCATTCGCTCCATTCCAGTCCTTTCCTGATGGGAGTTGCCGAACCACCGTATTTTCATCGACCATGGTGTAAATTATCATCTGCATGGAAATCTAACCAAAAAAAAGATTAATTCAATTGGAACACCAATGAATTAACCTTTCGTCCAGTTATTATGTGTTAGATAATTACTCTAGCCAGTAATAATTATCTGATTATTCCAACTCTTTATCTGATAAAAAAGCTTGAATCTCTTCTACAGATAGACCCATTTGCCGTGCTTCTTGAATCAGATGAAACCATTCATTATCTAATCCTTCCTCCACCGATACTCTTTCCATTCCCAACAATTCCCCTTTCAACTATATATGCCGCTTCCGTTCTGTATAAAGAACTAACTAACTATTATCCTACACCTAAAATCACTACAAGTAAATACTTAATTTTTTAAATTCTTTCAACAAAACTCAACAAATATCAACAAATTACTACTTTCAAATGAAAAAATGATTAGATTCTTACAATAGTGTCGTTCACTATCAAGAACGAAAGTGTACCTTTTTATGGGATATAATTAAATGCTTGTATCACAATTTTTTTCAAATACGTTGTTGTATTTTTCCAATTTGTGAGTATAATAAGTAGCAAAGATACCTTTTAATTCTAGGTAGGTGATAAATGAATGTTTAATCGTGAATTAGTAAAAGGAAGCACCTCTCTTCTATTACTACAGTTACTTGCAGAGAAGGACATGTATGGCTACGAAATTGTAAAGGAAATGGAAAAACGTAGCGATAAAGCCTTTCAGGTAAAGGAAGGTACACTCTACCCTGCTCTTCATAAACTGGAAAAGCAAGAAGTAATTGAAGCATACTGGTTGGATCAACAAAAAGGACCTTCTAGAAAATATTATCGTATAACAGAGAATGGTCAGGAGATACTCAGACAAAAAACAAAAGAATGGAAAAGTTTTGTTTCTGCAATCGAAAAAGTCATTGGGAGAAATGGATATGATTCCGTCTAAATCAGCATATTTAAACATACTAAAAAAAGAACTAAATAATAGTGCAAATTCTGCAGAACTTTTACAAGAAATAAATTTACATTTAACGGAACTGTTAGAAGACATAACTTCATCAACAAATAAGAAGGAAGAAGAAGCAATGGCTGAGCTAATCGAACGAGTTGGAACTCCTAGTGAACTCGCATCACTGTATATGGAAGAGCTTCAAATAACACCTAAGAAAACACAGTGGACTTTTATTTCTGTTAATCTTCTCTTTTTTATTTTTGGAATAACCTTAACTGCAATTTATCATTTAGTGTCTTTTCCATTCGCAAATCAAGTTTGGACTTTCTTAACAAGTTTCCCTTCTCTTATCATGATATTATATATGCTGTTTTGGGGCCTATTAGGATACGAAATTGGGAAAGAATTTGGATTTAGCGGAAAAAACCTATTGTATAAAACATTTTATATAACCTTAGTACCTAATCTGCTTTTGATGGGCCTTGTTGTTTTCCGGATTATACCTTTAGGCTGGTTTGACCCATTATTAACACAGCCGTTTATTGTTGCATGTATTTTATGCACGATTATTTTGTATCCCATTAGCTATGCAGGATATCGTTGGGGAATTATTCATTCTGTATAGTTTTTTTTGATTCTATACATAGATATACTATGTATATAGAGATTAGGAGGTGAGATCACTTGAACATTAGCTTTTTCAATTCTTGATCATATGAGAATCAATTTGTTAAAGAGTCTGTTTGTTGAATAACAGTTTAGATCAAAAATTTTTACTTAACTATATAGAATTACTATGTATATATTCATAAAAAGAAAGGAAGATTTTCATTGAAATTGAATAAACATATTTTTTATTTCATCATTTGTATGTTACTTGCTGTAGTAGCAAACCTCACTCTCTTTTATGGACCTATAGGGATCTCCTATAGCATTCTGCTTGTATTCTTTTATTCTGTATTTTTTTATCAACACAAAAGCTATCCTTTTAGTCAAAAGAGGATAAGTGGCTTAATCTTTTTCTCCATAATGGCACTGGCTTTGATGTATTTTATCTTTTCTAATCCCGTTTTTAACATTATCAATTATGCACTACTCCCGCTTCTCGTTTATGTTCATACAAACTTACTAACTAGCCCCATTGACTTACATTGGCATAAACCTACGTTTTATCTTTATATGAAAAGCAAAACAAAAAAGTTTTTTTCTGCTAGTAACACAATAATGACTGTTACTACGAAAAAACTTCGCAGAAATGTGGGGGATTCCACCTATGGTAACGCAAAAAAAATCGGGATAGGGCTCATTTTTGCAGCTCCCCTTCTCTTTATTGTCATTAATCTGCTTTTTTTAGCTGATGCGCAATTTGCAAATTTATTGCTCTCTATCCCTGAGTTACTTCTGCAGATGAATACATCCTTTTTCTGGGATTTGATAAGAATTCTACTACTATTTTTTGTGTTCTTCTGTTTCTTTAAAGTAATAGGAAAACGAACAGTCATTATGGAATATGAACGAATCAACGAAGAGAAAAAAAATTGGGATACAGTAGTGGTATCAACTGTACTTATAACACTTAACCTCATTTACTTGTTATTTACCATTGTCCAATTTCAATACTTTTTCAGTGGTGGTTCTACAGGTACCTTAACGTATGCTGAATATGCTAGACGCGGTTTCTTTGAATTGATGACGGTTACGATCATTAACTATGTTACATTAGCAACTACACTTCGTTTTTCCAAAAAAGGGCCAGCATCATTCGTAAAAATACAGCTTACACTATTAATTTTGTTCAGCAGTATCATGTTAACTTCAGCATTTATGCGATTAATGATGTATGAACAAGCATTTGGCTACACGTACCAACGAATATTCGCGCATGCATTTATGGTCTACTTAATCGTTATTTTTGCTTTTACTCTTGTAAAAGTTTGGGCTTATCGACTTTCCTTAGCAAGGTTTTATATCCTTTTCACATTACTATTTTATCTTGGTCTCAACGTAATTAATATTGATAGTATTATTGTCGAGAAAAATATTGAGCGGTACGAAGCAACAGGGAAAATTGATATAGAGTATTTAGGTTCCTTATCCTATTCTGCAGTTCCAGCTTTAGTGGAACTATACGACTCCGAGCCTGAAAACAAGGAACTAGAAAGAGTACTTGAGGAAAAACAAGCAAATTTAGCGGATGATCGTTGGCAATCGTTCAACCTTTCTCGTGAAAACGCAAAACGGGCATTAAAAAATACCTTCACTAAGTAGTCTGTTACAGATTTTTTTGGGTGTTCATCATTACAAATGGAGTTTTTACAAGAAAGAAGAAATATATCAGGAGGATTATGACATGGAAAGAAAATACAATTTATTCTCATTTTATTTAAGCTTTTTTTGCCTAGGATTCGTTGCATATTCATTTTTTTCAAATTTGGAGAATATATGGTTACTTGCACCACCTAATTATGTGTTACTTTTCATAAGTTTCTTAGCCTTCGTCTTTGGAATTATTGGTTTCAAAGATAAGCGGAACCGGCTATCTAAGATAAGAAGTTGGGTAACATTAACGGTTTCATCAATAACATCTATCGTGCTTTTCTTGACCATTGTAGCGTCACTCTTTTTTTCCTTCATGGGAGTTAATGAGCACATCGAAACAACACGTTCCCCTGACAAAAATTATACAATCCACTTTTACCAGTGGGATACAGGGGCAACGGGTTCATTTGGAATTAGAGGAGAACTAGACGGTCCACTTTGGTTTAAGAAAAGGATTTATTACGAGATAGAAAAAGAAAATGTAGTTATTGAATGGGATAGTAATAGTGTAGTGACCATAAATGGGCATAAATTGAATTTGGATGAGGGAGAAACGTATGGATACTAATGATAGTAGATTATTTGTGCAATCTAATAACTAGTTTGTCTGGTTACCACTCCATGTTGAAAGATTCCAGTACATTTGTAAAAACACAAGTATAATTAATGAATAAAATCCTCTATTTTCCAGAAACTAAGAAAATGGAGGTGAGAAAGAGATGGGATTATTAAATATACTTTCAGAATGGAACAAAGAGCAATACAATAAGCGTGTGGATGAAATGAAAGTGAAGAGTCATTGTCCAGACTGTCATGGGCATGGTCATCACATGGTTTCCAACACCTTTTTCTATGTCGTATCGGATCGCACGTGTAAAGGGTGTAAAGGCAGTGGTCAATATGATGATTGGTCTGAACTGAATAATCAATAAGGAGATGCCTAATCTACAATATGATGTAGAAATAGGCATCTTTTTTTGTGCGATTTTGATAATTGTTTTGGACCCAAAAATGAGTTTGGCAAATTATCACTTCTCGCCTTTCTATTTTGATTTTCTTTGTTTTGCTTCCTTTTTAGAAAAAGGAAGATCCCACCTGAATAGCTTAGTAAAACCCCAATACTAGATCTATCACAGTATGAGCTTTTTAGATCATCACTACCTCAACAACATTTCCCGCAAAAGTATGATACGGTAATAGAATAGTAATGTTCTATTTTTCAAAAAGGAGTGTGTTCAATGAAATTTAGATTGATTATATTGTTGCTTATTGTCTGTAGTGCTTGTAGTAATTTAATAGAGAACGATCAAAACTTGAATGATGGCATCTTTGATGAGATCGATTATCACTCATTTGGGGATTTTCAAGTTAGTGAAATAGAGGTTTTAGCGACTAATTTACAAATACCTTGGAGCATCGCGATATCAGATGAGGAAATTGTTTTAACCGAGAGAGAAGGAAGAATCGTTGTATTGAATCAACACGAACGTACAGAAAGTGAGGTCGTCACTTCTGATCCTATTTCCCACGAGGGAGAAGGTGGACTACTCGGGTTAGCTTTGTCACATGATTTTTCCGAAAGTCGAGAACTGTTCCTTTACTACACGTACGAAGAGGGTGGTACGTTATACAATAAGGTAGTGAAAGCCGCTCAAGACGGAGATGAATGGATTGAGACAAATGTTTTACTAGATAAAATTCCTGGAGATAGAATTCATAATGGTGGTAGGTTAGCTATTGGGCCTGATGATCATCTTTATGTAACAACTGGGGATGCGAATATTCCTGATTTATCTCAAGACAATTCGAATCTTGCTGGCAGTATTTTGCGCATGACATTGGATGGAGAAATACCAGATGACAATCCTTTCGAAGACTCCTATGTTTTTTCTTACGGTCATCGAAATCCTCAGGGTCTAGCTTGGAATGAAAATGGTATTCTTTATAGCTCCGAACACGGCCCTTCTGCTAGAGATGAGATTAATATCATTGAAGCTGGTATGAATTATGGGTGGCCAGTAGTTAGTGGTTCGGATAGAGAAAAAGGAATGGAGTCACCACTGGTCCATTCTGATCAAGATACGTGGGCACCTTCTGGTATTACGGTTTGGAACAATCGGCTTTTTGTTACAGGACTAAGGGGATCTAGTTTATATGTTCTAAATGAACAAGAAGAGTCTTTAGACGTATTTTTGACTGGATTAGGTAGAATCCGCGACGCGGTAGTTCATGATGGAGATTTATATTTTATTACAAATAATACGGATGGCCGAGGAAACCCATCTGAAACAGATGATTTATTGGTAAAAATAACGCTTGAGTAGGTTATACAGTAATTATCTGAAAATTAAACGATCGTTTAAAAAAATCAAACCATTGATAAAACAACTATTGTTCAAGATATACCGGAGTGAAAGCTCAACAAAAACAGTGTGGAACAAAAGTGTTTTGACCAAAGAGAAATCCGAACGAAATGATACTTGGTATACTATTCACTACAGAAATATACTTCACTTTCCGAGGGAGGCTGGTGAGCCGCCGAGTGCTTAAGCACTCTTGGGCTCTCACCCTTGCCTTTTGATCCCGCCGGAGTCTTCGTATATTTCCTTCGCTAAGATTACCTATCGTTCGTCTTTTCAGTGCTACACTTTTGTTATGTTCCAGCCTCTCTTCAATATACGTATCCCTTACACAAAAGCTATTTAGCTATTTAGCTATTTGCTTCTCCGTTTTTTTGAAGTATTATATAACATTAACGTAAATAGATTGAAATTGATAACTACTCCAATAAGAAAGAAATAAGCTAATCCCACTTTCTCTCCCCAGTTTCTATATGCATGTGATAAAGCGAGGAAAATCATGAGAATAATTTAATAGATTTGATATTTAGGCAAATCATGAACAAATCCTATCCCACAACAACTAATAATTGCACCTTTAGAAAAATAACGTGCCTATATGGGTGAAATCTATGGATTGCTTATTCCTGAATTAAGAAGCTGAAACTATTTCTATTTTTCCACAAAATAATCATATACTGCACTTGCAAGGGTAGAGATAACCTCTTCTCCCGCTTCCACCGTTGGATTGCCACAGGATAATACGGATATTAATACCGTCCCTTTGTTGTCTGGCAAATAAATAATTCCTGAATCGTTGATGGAACCAGCGATTGTACCTGTTTTATTTGCAGTTTTTGTTCCTCGTGGCAACTTATTTGGTAATCGTCTTGTTGATTGTTGTCTTGAAAGTATTTCAAGGATTTGTTTTGACGTTTCCTCTTCCATTCCATCAGACAACACAATTTTTTCCAACAAAAGATTTAAATCTTGAGCTCTGGCTATATTATTGGATGCAAAGTCCTCTGACGGTACGAGGGATTCGTCAACACCAATTGTTAAGAGCTCTGTAATCTCATCAAATTTTTGTTGTGAAAACGGCTCTGGATCCACTGCAACTCGGAGGGCAAGCAACTCCCAAATGGTCTCATGAACACATAAGTTTTCAAAACCAAGGGCTAACATGTGCTCATTCACTTTTTCTTTTCCAAGAATGGAAAGTAATTTGTCTGTTGCGGTATTGTCGCTAATAATAATCATTAATGTTGCCAGATCTTTTATTGTCATTGCCAATCCTAAATCTAAATCTTTTATTACTCCTGAACCTGGTACCATGTCGTGATGTTCAAATTGTACACGCTCATCTATTCGTATGTTTCCTGCAGCCACTTCTTTATACAAAGCAACTAATATTGGTATTTTCACTACACTTGCCAATTCAAACTTAGCCTCACTATTTATATGTAGCCCTTCTCCCTTTTCCACATGCTTTATTGCTACTCCAAACTTTCCTGGAGCTTCATCCACTATCTTTTGCAATTTTTCTATAATTCCCATTCTCCTATCACCTCAATTAGTTTCTATTATATTACTTCAACATAATATTCTTATTTCCTTGTCAAAATCAAAACAAGGGTACTCCAAGTAACATTTCCTCGACTTTCTATGATAAAGGTAATTTCACAGTAAATGATGTAAGATGTTGGTTCGACTCACACAATATCTCCCCTTCATATTTCTCTACGATTTTTTTACACACAAATAAACCTATTCCAGTTCCGAGTTTCTTCGTCGTGTAAAAAGGTTCAAATATTGTAGATTGTATTTCTTTTGGAATAGCAGGACCATTATTTGAAATGATGATCCTAAGATATTCTTCATTTGATGAGCAACGAATTTCTAATTGTTTATTTTTCCCTCGAAGTATTAGGGCATCAATGGAATTAAACAATATGTTTAGAAAAACTTGTCTTAACTCTTCTTTATTTGTTAGAATGCTAGGTTCCGTTTCATATTTCGTTTTTACATTAACATCCCCATCTACTATGCTCGGGTATAAAAATGTCAATATATCAGTTAACATTTCTTTTACTTTCACTTCTTCCATTTTGTTCTCTATCACATTTAATTTTGATGTATGTAAAAACTGAGTAATTTGAAAGTCCAATTGTTGCAACTCACCTTCAATGATACGAAGATATCTTTGCTCTGGATATTCTTCTCTTAACAATTTGTTAAATCCAATAATAGCAGTTAATGGGTTTCTAAACTCATGAACAAAGCTCGATGACATCTGTCCTAATATGGTTAAACGATCTTTGTGAGATTGTTGTATAAAATTATTTTTCTCCGCTAGTTCCTTATCCTTTAAATCCGTATATTTAGAAACAGCATAGTATGTGAACTGATCAAATAACTCGTTAACTATTTCTATGATTTCTTGCAATTGATTCGAAAAACTTTTTGCTTGAATGAGATGATTGATAATTAAACTATTACCCGAGTTTACATTGTAGACAAATTCACCAATATTAATATTGGCTTTGATTCGTTCCTCTGCTACCTTATATGCCAAATTCTTTACATCTACTTCCGAAATCGATGATGATAGTGCTCTCATTACTAATGTATACATCTGATAAGCATTTTCTCTTACTTGTTTTCGATTACTAGTATTGTCATCTATTAATATGTTTTGTTCCCACAAATCTAGCAATTCTGTTTGCTTATTATGAAAGTATTCAATAACGTCACTAAAAGTTCCCTTCGTATTAGAAGAAAATGTTTTCAAAATGGTACCTCCCCAGAAATAAATTGTACTATTCAGATAATTCTCACTTCCATAGTATCTTGATTTCGTTCCGTTTTGGTATTGTCGCTGATGATGACCATCCATGTAGCCAAATCTTTACTTATCATGGTACCTAAATTTAAATCCTTCATTCCCCCTGAACCTGGTACCATGTCGTTAGGCTCAAATTGCACACGCTCATCTACTCGAATATTTCCTGCGTCCACTTCTTATTTCTATTTCAAAGCTTCCACAAGCCTTCTCTACTATTTTCTGAAGTTTTTCTACTACACTCACTTTATAATACCACATCGTATTCTGTCTTTTTAACTATTTCAACACTATAGGAATATATCCCTTTTAATGTTTTAACTATATATCGAAAAATGTAAGACCAACATTTTCAACTTACTTTTAAAAAATATTAAAAATCATTACAAAATATAATTGACAATGATTATCATTTACATTACTATAAGATTTGTAGAAGCGGTTGATAATGATTATCATTACCGCCAACTAATACATAATATAGGAGGCTAATTACATCATGAAGAAATTAAAACTTTTATTTTTTGCAGTACTAGTATCATTACTTTTACTTGTTACAGGTTGTGGTGAAAATGATACAGAAGCACAACAAGACAACAATAACAATACAGAGGAACAACAAGATAATAATAGTAATGAAGAGGAACAAAATGATTCAAGCAATAATACAGCAACCGAAACAGAAGAAAACGGAGAAGTTAATCTTTACACAAGCCGTCATTATGATGTTGATGAACAGCTGTATGCTAAGTTTACTGAAGAAACTGGTATTAAAGTAAATGTGGTAGAAGGAAAAGGCGATGAGCTAATGGAACGCCTAGACCGTGAAGGAGCTGCTACAGAAGCTGATGTATTTATTACAGCAGATGCTGGTAATCTTGCTAGATTAAAAGAAAGAGAATTAACACAAGCAATTGAGAGTGATGTTCTTTTCAACAATATCCCTGATAAATTACGTGATGAGGACAATCATTGGTTTGGTCTAACAAAAAGAGCACGTGTTATTGTTTATTCATTAGACCGTGTAGACCCATCAGAGCTATCAACTTATGAAGCACTTACTGAACCTGAATGGGAAGGAAGAGTTCTCATTCGTTCTTCGGAAAATATTTATAACCAATCCATTTTAGCCTCTTTCCTTGAACTAAATGGAGAAGAAGCTGCAAAAGAGTGGGCTGCTGGAATTGCTGCTAATATGGCAAGAGATCCACAAGGTGGAGACACAGACCAAGTAAAAGCTGTTGTTGCAGGTGAAGGTGATGTAGCTATTGCAAACACATACTATGTTGGTAGATTACTAAATTCGGAAGATCCTGAGGATGTAAAGGTTGCTGAGCAGGTAGGAATCTTCTTCCCGAATCAAGATACAAATGGTACACACATCAATATTAGTGGTGCAGCAGTAGTAAAACATGCGAAAAACTTAGATAATGCAGTTAAATTCATTGAGTTTTTATCTAATATAGAAGCACAAGAGGTTTTTGCAGAAGCGAATAATGAATATCCAGTAAACCAAGATGCTGACATTTCCGAAACGATTGCAGCTTGGGGTGAATTTAAAGAACAGGATATTGACTTAACAATTCTTGGAACAAATAACCCAAGAGCAATTCAAATATTTAACGAAGTTGGTTGGAAATAATACCCCCTTGAGCCGCGCTGCTAATATTGCAGCGTGGCTTATACTATATTAGTTTATAATTGATAATGATATTCAATTTCGAGTAGTTTTACGTTATAATGAAAGATGAATTAAAACGTAGCAACTCGACGTGCTTTGAAGGATGTGTCAGCAGTGAAGCTTCAACGACGGAATCAACAGATAAATGTATGGGCTATTTTAAGCTTTTTTTTGATAATTGTCATCTTACTTCCGAATCTAGTAATTGGTGTAAACTTTTTCGCACCAGCTAATGATAACTGGGAGCATATTAAGGAGTACTTACTGTTAGACATTATTTCCAATACAGTACTTATTTTAATTTTTACCGGAATTGCAACCACTCTCATTGGAACGAGTTTAGCTTGGATTATTACAGTCTATAAGTTTCCACTCAGAAACTTTTTCAAATGGGGGCTTATTCTCCCCCTAGCTATCCCTCCTTTTATTGGGGCATACACCTATCATGGAATCGTAAATTATACTGGCATTATTCAAGCTACCTTACGAAACTCCTTTGATATATTTATAGATCAAAAATACGTAAACATCATGTCTATTGAAGGAACCATCTTTATCTTTACTTTGTTTTTGTATCCATATGTATACGTCATGACAAAAAGTTTTTTTGAAAATCAGTCTGCCTCCCTCGTAGAAAATGCACGTTTATTAGGCGGGAACTCGTGGGAAGTATTTTTTAGAGTCATCTTACCAATTTCTCGAGCAGCAATTATCGGTAGCGTCACCATTGTAATGCTTGAGATTATCAACGATTATGGTGTTGTAAAGTACTTTGGTATCCAAACATTTATTACAGCTATTTTTCAGACATGGTTTGCAATGAGTGACATTGAAGCAGCTTTTAAGCTTGCAGGAACACTGATGATCGTGGTCATTATCATTCTACTATTAGAAAAAATCATTCGTGGTAGAAAACGATTCAGTTATTCCACTACAAAGGTTCGACCAATCCAAGCAAAACAACTAAAAGGTAAAAAAGCTTGGTTCGCATTTAGTTACTGCTTTCTTATTTTTGGTTTTGCTTTTCTCATCCCATTCTTACAATTACTTCAATGGGCAGTAATGACTTATGAAAAAATCCTAAATTGGGATTTCCTAATACTAGTTAAAAATTCGTTCACCGTAGCAGCAATTGCTGCAATATTAATCGTTATCATCGCATTGATTATTGCTAACTATACAAGAATTCATCAAACTTTTTTTTCAAAAATAATATCAAGGATTACTATTCTGGGTTACTCCATACCAGGTGCTATCATCGCTATCGGAATAATTACTATCTTTTTAGCACTTGACGATATGATGTATGCCGCTTTTACTTTCTTTGGATCTGATCCTGCATTTATTTTAAGAACTAGTCTCATCATGCTTGTTTCTGCTTATATCATTCGGTTTTTAGCTGTAGGCTACAACAATATTGAAGCCGGTTTTGAAAAAGTAGGAAATACGTTTACAGAAGCGTCCACAACCCTTGGAACATCTTCTCTTGGAACTTTCTTCAAGGTAGATATTCCACTCATCAAGGGGGCTATTATTGGCGGATTCATTCTCGTTTTTGTTGATATTTTAAAAGAATTACCGTTAACGATGCTTTTACAGCCCTTTAATTTTTCAACATTAGCGACACGGGCGTTTCGCTATGCGAACGATGAAATGATAAGCGAAGCAGCATCAGCATCTCTACTAATCATTTTTATAAGTGGCATTTGTATATTTTTCTTCCACAAAGTTTTAGATAAGGGGGAACAAGGATAATGTATGTTCAAATTAAAAACCTTCAATATCAGTATAAGAACAGTACCGAGCCAACGATTAAAGATTTTTCCTTAACGATGGAAAAAGGAGAAATTGTCACCATACTTGGGGAAAGTGGTAGTGGAAAAAGCACCATTCTTCGTTTATTAGCTGGACTTGAAACGGCAAAATCCGGGTCCATCTCTATTGATGGAAATAGGATTATGGATGATAAAAGTTTCATTCCACCAGATAAACGCGGGGTTGGCATGGTTTTTCAAGATTATGCCCTCTTTCCACACATGACAGTGGCAACAAATATTAAATATGGTTTACGTAAAATGTCTCGAAGACAAAAGCACCAGCGCTTAGAAGAAATGCTTGAACTAATTAATATGACAGAGTATAAAGATCGATATCCATATGAACTTAGTGGCGGTCAGCAGCAACGTGTTGCTCTAGCGAGAGCGTTGGCTCCTGCACCTTCGCTACTTGTTTTCGATGAACCGTTTAGTAATCTCGATGCAAATCTCCAAGTGAAAATACGAGATGAGTTACGGTCTATACTGAAAAGAACAGGAATTACATCTATCTTTGTAACTCACGACCAAGCAGATGCAAAGGTATTAGCGGATCGGATTGTTTTTATTGAGAATGGTAGAATTCAACGAATTGGTCCACCCGATGAAATATTGGGCTGTGCGAGCTTACTAATGTGGGCTAATTCCTAAGTCACATCCCTAGTTCAAGCTGTCATTCTGTATTTTTTTATTATTGGAAGCGCGGCTGGGACATAACGAAAGTGTAGAACTTAGAAGCAGAACGATGTGTAACCTTAGCGGAGAAAATATACGAAGAATCCCGCGAGATCAAAAAGCAAGGGTGAGACCCCAGGAGTGATTAAGCACTCCTGGGGTCTCCTACTGCCTGCGGAAAGCAAAGTATATTACCATAGCGAGTAGTAGTAGTATATACAGTTATCATTTCGTTCGGCTTCACCGTGATGAAAACACTTTTGTACCAGCCACTTTTACTTGTGCCTATATTATTAATAATTTAATTTTTGAATCTCACGAAAAACCTCATCATAATGCTTTTGCTCCTGAGCTTTGAACGATGTATTCATAAATGTAATAATACCTTCCTTATTTACCACAAAAACGGAACGAATCGCAGTCTCATTTTCCTCATGAAAAACGCCGTATTTTTTGGAGGTCGTTTTATGCCAATCAGATAATAGAGGATAAGGTAGTGTTCCTAAGCTTGCTGCAAAAACATTGTGAGCGTATATATGATCTACACTGATGGCAAGTACTTCCGCTTCTAATTGTACAAACTTCTTGTAGTCCTCTTTCCAAGAGGTGATTTCCCTAATTCAACCAGGTGTAAAATCAAGAGGGTAAAATGCCACTAACACATTCTTCTTCCCTTTATAGTCAGACAGAGCTATCTTCTCCTTTATCGTAGAGGACAAATGAAAATCGGGAGCCATTTCTCCAACGTTCACTTTTGAGTTCAAATTTTATTCCCTCCCTTGTTTCAAGGCTATAATGTATTTTATGTTATTTTTCTCTATTTTATATGAGGGAAATTCACATTTTGCTCCTATCTCCAAAACCCTACCTCACCTTGCTGAAAGAAGGATTCGTTCCGTTGTAAACATCCTACTCTAAACAACGTTAGTACTTTTTTCATAAAATATATTATATCTGGAGGTTTTTTTATGACTTGTACATATTTATCTTACTGATTCACGTTATTGCTGCTGTTTGTGAACTTGGTTCCACCTTCGCACTACCTGCATTAATGAATCCTCAAAGACTGTCACTCCAGCAAAATTCGCAATATCTGTTTTTGGAGGGGAGTAGCATTACTCTTCTTGTAACTGGACTTATCATGGGGGCTTTGAATACATATTTATTTACTCAAGTTTGGTATATTGCTTCCATTATCATTTATATTGGAATTCAACCAATCGTGGCGGTAATTATGCCGAAAAGAATAAAACAACAAATAGAGATTTTGGAAAACCATGAAGGGGATGACTTACCAGAATCTTATATTGCTATAGGAAAACAAATGAGGCCTCTTAACGGAATTACCCATGCTGCAGCAGTAATATTAATCATTTTTATGGTTCTCAAACCTTTCTAATTCAAAAACACCTGTATATGCACATCATGCAAACTACAGGTGTCTATCTTATAGACATAAATTTCGGTGGTATCTTTTAATCTCTACTATATAAATCCCTTGTATAAACCTTATCCTTTACATCCTCTAATTCAGGAGAAAGTCTGTTTGATACGATGATATCCGATATTTTTTTAAACTCATCAAAATTTCGTATGACTCTTGAATTAAAGAACGTATCCTCTTGCAGTCCAGGCTCATATACCACTACTTCTATTCCTTTTGCCTTGATTCGCTTCATAATTCCTTGTACGGACGAGGATCTAAAATTATCAGAATCCGTTTTCATTGTTAGTCTGTATATTCCAACCACATTTGGTGCTTGTTTCACGATTTGTGATGCAATGAAGTCTTTCCTCGTTCTATTTGCCTCAACAATCGCTCCAATAATGTTATTTGGAACATCTTCATAATTCGCACGAAGCTGCTTCGTATCCTTAGGCAAACAATACCCACCATATCCAAAGGATGGATTGTTATAATGATCTCCAATTCTCGGGTCTAATCCTACCCCTTCAATAATATGCTTTGTATTCAGACCTTTCATTTCCGCATACGTATCAAGCTCATTGAAATATGCCACACGAAGAGCCAAATACGTATTGGAAAACAACTTTACCGCCTCAGCCTCCGTCGAATCAGTAAAAAGAACAGGGATATCCTTTTTAATAGCCCCCTCCATTAATATAGCAGCATACTTTTCTGCCCGTTCTGATCTTTCTCCAACAATAATTCTGGAAGGATATAAGTTATCAAACAACGCTTTTCCCTCGCGCAAGAACTCTGGAGAAAATAAGATATTCTCAGTGTGATACTTTTCTCTTACAGTTTTCGTAAAACCTACTGGAACAGTGGACTTAATAATCATTAGAGCATTCGGATTTATATCAAGAACCGTTTCAATCACATTCTCCACTGTTTTCGTATTAAAATAGTTCTCTACTGGGTCATAATCCGTTGGCGTTGCAATAATAACAAACTCCGCATCCTTATAGGCAGCTGATGCATCTGTGGTAGCAGCAAGGTTTAATTTTTCCGATGATAAAAACTCTTCGACCTCCTGATCAACGATTGGAGACCTTCTGTTATTGATCATGTCTACTTTTTCCTGAATAATATCAACGGCAACCACTTCATTATTCTGAGATAATAAAATGGCATTTGACAAACCAACATAACCTGTACCTGCAACTGCTATTTTCATCTTCGAAAACCCCATTTCGTCTCAAAATGCTGTTTCCATTCATCATAACAACTGAGTGTAACGTTCATATGAAGAAACTGTAAATACTTTATATAAATCCGCCTACCTTTGTGCATCAGTTCACATTGTTTGATTTGTTCCTCCGCTTCGAATATAATCTATTTGAATTAATATGAAAGAGGTGTAAAAAATGGCAGAAATTACAGGAAAAGTTGCATTAGTCACTGGTGCGGGAAGAGGAATTGGAAAAGCAACCGCAATCGCTCTTGCAAAAGAAGGAGTACATGTAGGTTTATTAGGATTAACTTCTACCAACTTAGAAAAAGTAGCAGAAGAGTTAAAGGAATTTAATGTAAAAACATCCATTGCTACTGCAGATGTAGGTGACCTAACATCTGTTACTGCTGCTGTTGAAAAAATCAAGAGTGATCTAGGCCCGATAGATATCCTTATTAACAATGCAGGAACAGCTAAATTTGGTGGTTTTTTGGATTTAACTCCTGAAGAATGGGAAAAAATAATCCAAGTAAATTTAATGGGTACATACTATGTAACCCGTGCAACACTGCCTGATATGATCGAAAGAAAATCTGGAGACATCATCAACATTTCCTCCACTGCTGGTCAAAAAGGCGCACCTGTTACAAGTGCATATAGTGCCTCCAAATTCGGTGTGTTAGGTTTAACAGAGTCGCTCATGATGGAGGTTCGTAAACACAACATTCGTGTAAGTGCTCTTACACCAAGTACCGTCGCAACCGATTTAGCAATAGAGCAAAACTTAACAGATGGAAATCCAGAAAAAGTTATGCAGCCAGAAGACTTAGCTGAATTCATCATATCTCAATTAAAATTAAACTCACGTGTGTTCATAAAATCTGCAGGATTGTGGTCGACGAATCCGTAAAGGAAAATGATATAGAAAAAGAGGTCTGGCTTAAGTTCTGAGTAGTTCCGTTTAGAAGGAGAAAACTAAAAATTATATAGCAAAAACGAGGCTGGGACATAACGAAAGTGTACCATTGAAAAGACGAACGATAGGTAATCTTAGCGGAGGAAATATACGAAGACTCCGGCGGGATCAAAAGGCAAGGGTGAGACCCCAAGAGTGCTTAAGTGCAAGGCGGCTCACCAGACGCCTGCGGAAAGCGAAGTATATTTCTGTATCGAATAGTATACTTAAGAGAAGCGCAAGGCGCCCTCTCAGGACCGAAATGCAAATTTTCTGAACTAACGAAAAGCTTAATCCGCTTGCATATCTGCGAAGAAAAATGTTCTTTCAGTTGAAAAGTGCTTTCTACTTTTCTAACTGGAAGGTTATTTTTCACAGCAGATAGCGGATGTAGCTAGACATAAAAAGTGCTTTTTACTTTTCATCGTCCAGGTTATTTGACACGAGGTCATGACGCCTGGAGCTAGACAACTTTCTAAGTCCAAAAATGTTATACTTTCTCTTTTAAAATAAGGGGAGGTTTTTCCCTTAAGCTGTAGAATATAGCACGGTTATGGTGAAATAAGGGGAGTTTT
>NZ_JBGUAU010000052.1:0-20241 GCF_041820985.1 Evansella sp. AB-rgal1 | reverse complement strand
GTGCTTGGCCAACTCTTATCAGATCACTTGTTAAGTTATTTGCCTGTCTAATGTCATTTACCGTAGTTCCATGCCTTGATGCAATCCCTGATAACGTATCTCCTGCAACTACAATATAAGTAGATGATGTTTTAACTGGCTGTAAAACATTTGATGTCATAGGTAAAATTAAAGTTTGTCCAACTCTAATCATGTCACTTGTTAAATGATTTATACGTTTTAGTTCATTAACTGTTGTATTGTTTGCACTTGCAATGTGAGATAACGTATCTCCTGCTTTTACCGTATATGTAGCTTGTTGTGAAGCTACACTCGGATTAGATGATGCCTCTGCAGTGCTCACTTTGAATGGTCCAAAAGCTAAAGTAGTTACTAAAATCGCCCCTCCCATTATTTTGACTGCATTTATCTTCAAATTTGGAAAGTGCTCTTTTATATAGCTTTTTGCTGATGCTCTTACAGTTTCTTCTTGACTAGTATTTCTTGTTCCAAGTTCAGATGAAAACTCTTCCTGAGAATTGATATATAAGTATATGTCGTAACCGTTCTCATTTTCCTTCACTCTATGGTGAGAAAATAAATACATGTAGCGCCACTCCTTTATATGTTTACTATTTCCCGTAAGTCTGCTTTTTAGAAAGATTTAGGTGTATGAAAATTCAGGAAAAAAATGTAATGAAGTGAACAATCCAATTACTTTTTGATTTTCTCTGATTTATGCTACACTTTTAATGGATGATGAAAAAATGAGGTGGATATAATGACTAAATTTGAAATTGGAGATATTGTTACCGGTATTTATAAAACAGGTAAGTATATTGGGGAAGTTACTGTAGTTAAGGAAGGACGCTATGTAGTTCGTGTGCTTGCTGTGCTAAAGCATCCTACACAAGGAGATCTCCACCAACCCAAAAGTGTTGAAGTGCCTTTCTTTCATGAACGTAGAGCACTTGCCTTTCGTGAACAAACAAATATACCTGCTCCTTATGTAAAAACATATGAAGGAGAAATCCCAGACTACCAAGAATCACTAAAAACAGCACTAACAGATGAGATGGCCAAGTTAAAGGATGACAATAGTGAATGGGCAAAAAAATCGTTGCAAATACTTGAGTCATTAAAAGAGGATTATCTTAAATAGATGATTGGAGTGTTCATCTAGTGGAAATCCCGTTAATCATATCAGCAACACATAATTGTATACTAAAGGAGAATCAAACGTGGAAATAACCCATGAGGCTTCTATTTTTCTAAAAAAGTTATTGAAAAAACAAGAGAAACCTTTCTTTCGTATCGGTTATAACGATAAAAGCACATGAGGAAATTCATATTTTAAGATCACTCTGGATGAGTGTGATAAAGATGATTTGAAAATAACAGTGAGCGATATCCCTTTTTGTATTTCCAAAGAGGTTGGCCCTCACTTAATACGGTTATCAATTGTTTATGAAAACGGGCGACTGATATTAAACGACTATAATCAAGAACATTAAAAGATGAGTAAGTGGAACATACCTCTTACCCATCTTTTACATAAAGATATCTTACCAGAAAATATCAAATGCCAAATTGCTAAACCAATTTGTATCAATATTACAAGTTTCTGCATCAATACCATATTGCCAACCTGCAATAGTCGCTCCCTCTGGTGCTTGAGGGTTATAATCTGGTGCATTTGCTTCTGTTGTGATTCCAACATTAGGAGATGAAGTCCAGACATAGTAATCGTCTAGTATTTCTGGATTTTCTTCAGCTGCAGCTTCAAAGGCTACATATAACTCACGATCTGGATCGAATATTCCGTACACGCCTGCTTCATACTCTGAATTTTGTAAAGCGTCGTACCACCCTAGTAAAAATTCTGTATCAATTGGATAAATTGGTTCTACATTAGCAAATAAAGCTACACCTTCAGGAATACCAAAATCTCGAGCTAGATTAATAGCCGCCTCTGCTTCACTTTGGCCTTTATCATATCCTGTGGCATCTGTGAATTGATTCCAAATAACAAGAATTTGAATATCATTTTCATGAAACAATTCTACCTCTTCTTGAGTTAAACCAAAAGATACTCCTTCTTTATCGCCTAAATAACGGCCCCAAACCTGCGGGTCCCCGAAGTTATTTCTAACACAAGCCAAAAAGTCTTCTGTTGTTAGACTTGCAGAATCAATGCCCCAAACCGGGTTTAATTCTACATCTGCTTCACCATTTCCGTTGGACGAACCATTGTCTCCATTTCCGTTTGTATCTTCTCCATTGCCATTGTCATTTCCATTTCCAGTTTCGTTGCCATTCTCACCCTTAACATCATTCGTCACATTATTTGTTACATTTACATCTACACTTACGTCAATGTTATTTGTAATATTGTTTAGTATATTGTTATTTGAGCTATTTTTTATTACATTTTCAATTTCATTATTTATGTTCCCATTAGATCCATTGATGATGTTTTCAATAGTGTTTTCTATGTCACCATTCTCTGAATCTATGGAATTTGAAATAGAATTATCTATTTCTCCATTCTCATTATTTATCTCATTTGTGATTGTGTTAGTTATATTGCCACTACCATTAATTTCATTTGTAATTGAATTTTCGATCAATCCATTATTAAAAGAATTGTCATCTCCATTATCATGTGAACCTTCTTCGTTTTCTATTGTATCTTGATTTTTTGCTGTAACTGGAGACTTCTTATCTTCACTTCCCATAATATAAAACGTAGTTGCTGTGAAAAGAAAAAGCATAAAAGCAGTAAAAAAAGGTACAAGTTTCTTTACAGTTAATTTCATCTTCTTATAACCCTCCTTTATCCACCACATATTACGTAAAAAACAGAAAAAATGTGATTCTTTTGGGCTATTAATGAAGAAGAATTTTGTGTAATAAAATACATATTCCAAGGTTGTGAATTACGAATTTTTTTCTACTTTGGAATTCTATTTAGGTGTTCATTCACCTTTCCTTTGGGCGTTGAATAAAATAATTATAAAAACCAAGAGAAAAAGCACTTGTATTCTATTAATCAATTGATTTGTAAAAGGAGGTATTCGTTCGTATGCCAAAATATCGAAGAAAACCGCAAGTGGTAGAAGCAGTCAAAATTACGAGAACAATAACCATAGAATCAGTGGAAGGAACTATGACTGGAAATCCTGGGGATTACCTCATAACAGATCCAAGTGGAGAGCAATATCCACTAAAGGCAAATGTATTTGAAAAAACGTATGAACAAGTAAAAGGAAGCAAAGATATTAAACAATTTATTAGAAGATCTCTAGGAAAAATAAAACGAAAATCGAAGGAAATAATGGCTAAAAACTAAAGTACTCTTTTTGTCACATCTACTTTCCGTCATATCTTTTATTTTATGATACTCTTTAAATATCAAATGTATCGGAAAAGAGGGATTGATATGGCCATTGAAAAAACAGAAGATAAACTCATCATAGCTGCCATTGATATTATGCAACACAAAGGCTATTCTGCAACCACAACGAAGGAAATCGCTCAACATGCTGGCGTATCAGAGATGACCCTTTTTCGTAAATTCCCTTCTAAACAAACAATATTAGATGCAATAATCGATAAATATTCGTATGCATTTACCATGAAAAAGATCTTTACTGAACAATTAACATATGATATTGAACACGATTTAACAGCCGTTAGTAGAACGTATCAAACTTTTATGGAGGAAAATAAAAAAATTGTATTATTAGCATATAAAGAATGTAACGTTCATGATGAAATTTCAGAGCGATTAACAGCAAATCCAAGACTTATCAAAAATTACTTGATGGATTATTTTAAAGAGATGATAGAACTTGGAAAAATAGGTGACATTAACGTAGAACTACAGGTAATGAATTTTTTATGGATGAACTTGGGGTATTTTTCATCACAGTTTATTTCAGGAAAAAAAGTAGCACAAGTTCCTGTAGAAGATTTTATTGAGCATAGTGTAAAAGTATTTGCCAAAGGTTTAAAAAAAGATTAGCGCTCCCTCTGGAACATGAGGGCGCTAATCTTTTTAATTATCCGTTTCTCTTATAGGAACGTAACCTACTTGTTCTACTAGTTTTTGCCCTTGGTCTGATAAGATCCATTCAATGAAGTCCTCTATATTTTCATTCTCACTTCCAGCTGTAATTGCATAAAACTCAGAGGATATAGGATATTCTCCGTTTCGGATTGTTTCCTTATTCGGGGGTACTCCATTAATTTCTAGGAGACGAATATCACCGTTTTGAACCATTTCTGTAGAAAAATAACGAAACGAGTATCCGATAGCATTTCGATGGTTTCGGTAATTGGAAGTTTCCTCAATGATCCCCCCCATACCTCCAACAATATTCTCAGAAGGTGGATCCATTAAAGGGATATCCCCCATCAAATTCTCTAATGCTGTTTGACTCCCACTATCCGGGGGTCGTTGAAACGCCCGAATCTCTTCATCCCGTCCACCTACATCATTCCAGTTTGTTATGTCTCCAGAATATATTTGTTGAACTTGTTGTAAAGTAAGACTACCAACAGGATTTCTAGCATTAACAAAGAATACAAACGCTTCTCTACCAATTGGTGTTAGCTCAAATTCTTTTCCTCTACTCTCTGCCATAGATAACTGGCTTTTCGACGGTCCTGCTGCAAAAATAATATCTACATTTCCATTAAGTAAATTCATGTATGCCGTTCCTGTTTTGTTGGACATTACTTCACTGTCATATACATCATACGTCTTTTCTGGATATATGGCTTGAGCGAAGGCTGCATATAAAGGATACAGCGCAGTAGCACCATCTAGAATTGGTAAATCACCCTCCAATGATAAAGTAGCCTCTTCATCCAATGTAAGTACTTTAGATCCTTCTTTATATGGCTGATATTGATATAAATCAACTTCATGATTAGTTGCAATTTCTAAGCTTGAAAGATAAGCTTCTCTAGATTCATAAACAGTAATTGCCGTAACACATAAACCAAAAAAACAAATCATACTGATTCTCAAAAATTTTGGTTTTACTAATCTAAACATCCCTAAAACTAGAAATACAACTAATCCCACAATGACAATGGCAATAAGTGGTGAATAGAAATACTGCCCTCCCATTACTAATGAAAAAATGACCGCAACAAATCCAAAAAATAATAGAAGTCCACTAGTAACTAGTGTTACAACAACTTTTAGAACAAGATTATTATTTTTCTTCAAATTTCATTCTCCTTAAACCAAGGTAAAATCATACATATGTATTCTTCAAAAAAATACAAATTCCTCCAATTGGAATTAATTTATTTTGTAGACCAAAAAAGACAGCTATAAAAAACTGTCTTTTAAACGATTGTTTAATTTTGATCTACTTTTATTTGCCTATTTTTCTTTTATCAAGCATTCCACGTTGACCAGTTTGCTCGATCTCAATATTCACATTAATATCGATTATGGAATTCCGCCAACCACTTTTATCCCAATCTAATGTATCAAAGTAGTTATGGTCGAAAGCCCACATTCGATGACCTAGAAGCCAAGGTTCTATATTAAGCTTTTTCATTTTTTTTATGGTATGTTCAATATCTTTAGTGATTGCTTTTTCCAAATGTTTTGTTATTACATTTACAGTGTCATGAGATGCTCGTTCCTTTTCTGGATACAAAAAGATGAGTTCTCCTTTTCCTTGAATATCCATACTAATTTCAACAGGATTTGATTTATCATACTTATAGTCCATCTTTAAATTTACCCTTACTGAAGTTCTTAATTCATGATCATCATGGGGAAATGATAATGAATAATTCATATGTTCTACATTTTCGTCTTTTAGAAGTGTACTGATACCAGCCTCATGATTCACTAATTCTGTTATAAGTTTTTGATCCTTAAAAATACCCAAATCTTCAATATATATACTTTCTTCATCACTATAAGCTAATGGAATCATAGCTGCGCCTGATATCATGTTTGTATCTCTGCGATATTGATATAGTCGTGATTCTCTCGTTCTAGATATTTTCTGGTCAGCACTAAAATATCGATCAATATATAGTGCAGGTAAAGTTACTAGGGGCGATTCGTTATCTAAGAAATCCTTGACGTTGTTTTTATGACGAACAATTAATAGAAAGACCTCATTTGCTAACGGTGCTCGTCTATCTAATAAGTCAATAATTTGGTCTATTCCTTCTCTTGCTAGTGTTTCACCAATAGTTATAGCCTTTAAATGACCGAAAAACAGTACGGTAGGAGTTTTTGCTTCAATATTCGAAATTGCCTCCCAGACATACTCTCCTTTACCGCTTATCGTATTAAAGTCATTGTTTACGTCATTTGCATCATGTGTACCAGAACCAATTAATATTGGAACTTGTAAAGTAACTTCATATAAATCATCATCCGTTTTATCAATTCCCATACCAATGACAATTGTTCTTTGGTCGATTTCTCTTGTATCGTTACAACCTACTAAGAATAGGAAACACATTAGTAACATGATGTATAAAATATTGTGTATCTTTAAAATGTAATATTTTGGTATCATAAAACCACTTAGTTCCCTTTCATTTATGTCTTGGTGTCCTTCATGCTTTTCAAGGAAAAATTTTGGCTTACCTACCTATCTTCTTTTTATCTAACATTCCTTTTTGCCCTGTTTGATCAATTTCTATCGAAACATTTACATTGAATATTGAATCCACCCAACCTGATTCATTCCAATTTAATGATTGGAAATACTCATGATCTTTTGCCCAAATACGATGACCTAGTAACCAAGGTTCTACCTTGATTTCCTTCATCTTTTTTACTGTTTTGCTAATATCCTCAGTTACTCTTCTTTCCACAACTTCAGTTAATGTATCAATCGTCTTTTGTGTTGTCCTAACTTTTGAAGGAAGCAAATACACTAACTCTCCTTTTCCTGAAATAGTTAGGTTAATATGAATTGGGTTGGATTTCTCATACGTAAAATCCATGGAAAGATCTGTTCGCACAGATGCTTCGATAGTGGAATCCCCTTCTTCCACTTCAAATGAGTAATTCATATTTTTAACTTTATCTTCTTTTAATAGGTTACTTATTCCGACCTCATGACCATTCAATTCTCCTACTAATTTCTGGTCTTTCAGAATTCCCATATCTTCTATATGAATTTTATCATCCTTATAAGCAAATGGAATGAGGGCTGTATTGGCAATCATATTGGAGTCACGTCGAAATTCAAATAAACGTACTTCTTTTGTTCGTGATACTTTTTGGTCGGCATTAAAAAAACGATCAAGATATAAAGCGGGCAAGCTTACTAATGGTGATTCTGCTTCAAGAAACTCTTCTACCTTATTTTTTTCTCTTATAATTATTAGATAAACTTCATTTGCTAATGGGGCTCTTCGATCAAGTAAATCAAGTATATGATCTACTCCGAATTTTGCAAGCTTTTCTCCAATAGTAATTGCTTTTAAGTGTCCAAAGTAAAGAACCGTTGGGGTAGCTGCTTCGATGTTTGCAATCGCTTCCCAAACGTACTTACCTTTTGCTGAAATTGTTTCAAACTCATTATTGTTACCATCCCCAGTTTGTTGGCCTTGTGGCATAAGGATAGGAACTTGTACTGTGACCATATACTCTCCATTTTCTTCAATATCAATACCCATACCTAGTACGATTGTTCGTTGGTCGATTTCACGTGTATCACCGCACCCCGATAATAATAGGAGTAACGTAATCAATAAGAAGGACATCTTTTTCATCATTTTACTCCTTTACACTTCGTTTTTTTCTCAAAAGCATGTATGTAAAGAGGAGTATTGGTAAAACGATGGTGGAGATAAGCAAATTAATGTTGTAAGGTTCCCAAGATAAGTTAACAAAGCTTGGAGTAGCAACTGTTACAATCATAATAATGACTACGTAGATTGTAATAGGTATCCATTCCTTCTTTTTTTGAAATGGAATGATTCTTTTTGTTATTGAAATTGCAAACCAAAAGTATATTAAAGCAGCTTTATAGAGTGCCCATATCCAAATCGTTAAGAAAAATAAATCTAGTCGTTCAAATAATGTCATTTCTGCATAAGTCGTTTGAATTAACGCAGTAATTGGTGACAGTAGTGTTAGGGTTTGTTCAAATCCAAATGTACCTAAAGTTAGAATACTAACAAGAGTAAACATAATCATAATTAAAAGTAAACTCATATATGAAGTTTTTATTATTTTAGTCTCTTTTTTCACTAATGGTAAAAAAGTAAGTATTGTGATTAGCCCAGCATATCTGGTCGTCTCAGATATGGAGCTTTTGAGAAAAGTAAATACATCCACGGTAAACACAGGCGGTATATAAATCCAGCGAAAATCTTGGGAAAATAGCAGAGCAACTAGAGAAGCGATAACACCTATCTCACATATAAACATTAATACGATAAGACGAGTGATTGCCGTAATTCCATACATTAAGGAAATACCGACAAAAATCAGAAATGTTACAATTACTACCCATTGTTGCGTATTTTGTAATAGGTAGGTCTGAATGACAATTGCTAAGCTCTTAATTCCCCAAAAAATACTATAAATCGTGCTTAAAAGTAGATAAATCATTACTGGGTAATAAAGCCAATTAAATGATAAGTCTTTCAATACTTTCAATACATCACGGTCGTTATGTTTTCTTATAACTTTATTAAGTAAAAATAAGAAAATTAAATAAGGAATTACGCCAACCATTACTTTTAACCAGGCACTTCGTATTTCTTCTGCTGATATATATGGTAAGAAAATAATACCTAAAGCAATCGTGGAGCAATAAATAAAAACAAACAACTCGATATTCCCAAAATCCTTTTTCTCAGTTTGAAGTTTCATACAATTCCTTCCTTATTTTCTCATTATCGTGCTGGTTTAAAGAAATTTCGTAATTGTTTTCCATCAAACGGTGATAATGGGTACAAGTAAGATCTATTTAATGAATCAAGCTTTGCAATGTGTAGTGCTAAAAATGCAATTGCCATAACAAGACCATATAACCCTAATACTGCTGCAGATGTTACAAATGCGTAGCGAACAATTCTCCAAGAAGATACGAACTCCCAGTTTGGTAAAGTAAATATAGCTACTGCAGTAAAGGCAATAACAATTACCATCACATTACTTACTATTCCAGCTTCTACAGCTGCCGTACCAATTACTAAACCACCTACTATTCCGATGGTTTGCCCAACAAAGCTTGGTAGCCTAATACTAGCTTCCACTAACACATCCAGTGCGAACAGCATGAGAAAGGCTTCTGCTGTAGCAGGTAATGGTATTTGTGCTCGTGATTGTGCAACGTTAATGGTTAGCGTTGTTGGAATAAGCTCAGGTTGAAAGGCTACTAAAGCAACATATAACGCAGGTAAAGCCGAGCCAACGAGTAAACTTACTAAACGAATTAGTCTAATAAACGTTAAATTCCAAGTTACGAGAAAGGAGTGATCTTCACTAGTCTCTAACATATCCATAAAAGTAATAGGAGCTTGAAGACAGAACGTTGAATTGTCAACAAACAATACAACTTTCCCTTGAGTTAAGGCATAGGCTGCATGATCAGGTCGTTCTGTTTTGGAAGCTTGTGGAAAAATAGAGTATGGATGCCTAGAAACATATTTCGTCAATTGTCCAAGGGACAGCATATGATCTTTATCAAAAGTTTTTAAGTAGGAATCAATCGTTTCCACAGCTTCATCCTCTGCATATTGTTCTAAGTAAACGAGTGAAGCATGTGTTTTACTTTCCTTCCCTAACTCATATTCCTTTGATCTTAGTCTAGGATCTTTTATAAACTGTCTCATAATACTAACATTTGTACGGCTATCTTCTATAAACCCTATCTTTGCACCATAAACCTGGTACTCTGTAGTAGGATCTGCAACATTTCGTAAATTTTTATTTGCTAAAAGAAGTATGACAGGCTGAACCCCTTCTACTAATAGCAAAACATTCCCAGATAAAATTTGGTCAATGACCTCTTTCCATATGGTTGAATTTTTATAATTTGTTATCGTTAAAATACTCCCAAAATCGTCACTAACGTATATATCCTTCTCCCTCTTAAGTAATGTTTTTAGTACATTATCCTCTAAATCTGTTTTATTTATTAAACCAGATAAGTAGCATAGATATGCTTTTTGCCCATTTGGTAGCTTAAACAGTCTCTCAGCGAAATCATAGCTTTCACTAAAAATAGACTGCATTAGCCCTTTTAATATTTCAATATTTACGGGTAAACGTTCCTCTGGATTAACGATGCTAGCCAAGTATTCATCAAAAGAGAGAGTAATTGGATCTAACCTTTGCTTTTTCTTAAATAACATCAAGACCATCTCCCTTTTTTATTTCTTAGTATTGTTGTTTTTTACTAAGATATACAAAGATGACCAACATAGTTTTTCCTTTCATTTTTTATGAGTGTAAAAAAATCTGTGTAGCTTTTTTGTTAGACAGTTCTCCTGAAACTATGGCAATTCTACAAAAAGACACAAAAAATTCAGGGACCTGGTCCCTGAATTTTTTGTGTCAAGAAAAGCACTTGGCATGATTTTTGCCAAGTGCTTCGTATAGTTATTTCATTTAAAATAAACTAGTTTGGTTGTTATCTGACCCGTTGTCGTTTCCTTCTTCTTTTTCAATGACTTCATCGGTAATTCCATCATCTTCGCCCTGTTCGTACCATACAGATATAGCATCCCCTGTATCAGAAGTATCGAATAAAAAGCTGCCATTCGTATAACGATCATTTGTTCGAACGGAGTTAACTTTAATTGAATCAATTGTATCTTTTTCTGTTTGTACCCATACAATTCCGTGCTTCCACACAGGAAGTAAAGATACCACACGATGTGGATGACGCTTTAACTCTTTAAGCATCACTAGTCCACGCTTTGCTCGTGAAGATTTTTCAAAGACATTTAACTTCATTTTTTTGTATGCTGCTCGTTGGGTTACTAAGAATAAATCAGGTTTATCCTCATCATTAAATGTGAAACAACTAACAACAAAATCATCTGGCTTTAAGTTTATTGCCTTCACTCCAGCTGTGCGTTGTCCTGTAACACTTACTTCTTCTTCAGTAAACCATAACCCATAACCAATATGAGTTGCTACGAGGATATCTTGACGACCATCTGTTAAAGAGACATAAACAACTTCATCTTCATTCTTTAACTTAACAGCCATTAATGCTTTCGAATTACGTTGGGCTTTATATTCTGTTAATACGGAACGTTTAATCATTCCATTCTTCGTAGCTATTAATATAAATTGATCTTCATGAAACTCTTTTACAGGAATAGCTTTAATAATTTCATCGCCAGTATCCATTGATACTAAATTTGCTACATGTTG
Organism: Evansella sp. AB-rgal1; assembly: GCF_041820985.1. Lineage (NCBI taxonomy): Bacteria > Bacillati > Bacillota > Bacilli > Caryophanales > Bacillaceae > Evansella > Evansella sp. AB-rgal1. The sequence goes on along the minus strand of NZ_JBGUAU010000052.1, from coordinate 8,864 downwards.
TCCTGTATCTTTCCAGCGAATCTCTGGTAATTGATGTACAGGTAAAAATAAATAAGAACCATTCTTAGTAAAAAGTAGCAGAGTATCAGTCGTATTTATCTCAAATGTATGCAACAGTCTATCTGTTTCTTTCATGCCAGGAAGTTCACCGTTGGAAGCGGTGTAGGAACGAATACTCGACCTCTTAACATACCCTTCTTTCGTTACGGTAACCATAACATCTTCAGACGGAATAACGACTTCCAAATTTATTTTTAAATCTTCAATTTCTTGCTCAATTACCGTCCTTCTAGCTTCAGCATATTTTTTCTTAATTTCCTTTAGTTCACGTTTTATTTCAGTAATAAGATTCGCTTCGCTAGCAAGTATTGCACGTAATTTTGCAATAAGTTTTGTTAATTCATCGGCTTCTTCCTGTAACGTAGTAACATCTGTATTAGTTAAACGATATAATTGCAAAGTAACGATAGCTTCTGCCTGTGGTTCAGTAAATCCGTAATTAGCTTGTAAACGATCTTTTGCATCTTTTTTATCTTTTGAAGCACGAATCGTAGCGATCACTTCATCCAAGATTGTAATAGCTTTGATTAAGCCTTCAACAATATGAGCTCTCTCTTCAGCTTTATTTAAATCAAATTGGGTTCGACGTGTTACAACCTCTTTTTGGTGAGCAATATAGGATTCTAACATTGTCTTTAAGCCCATGAGCTTCGGAGTTTTATTAGAAATTGCTACCATATTAAAATTGTACGACACTTGTAAATCTGTGTTTTTATATAGGAAATGCAAAATTCCTTGAGCATCTGCATCTTTTTTTAGTTCAATAACTATTCGTAAACCAGTTCGGTCTGTATCATCTCGAACCTCTGCTATACCATCTACCTTTTTGTCTAAACGAAGCTCGTCCATCTTTTTAACGAGATTGGCTTTATTAATCTCATATGGAATTTCCGTAATGATAATTTGAAATTTTCCTCCGCGTAGTTCTTCAATTTCAGCTTTACCTCGTAAAACTATTTTTCCCTTTCCTGTTTCATAGGCTTTTTTTAAACCCTCATGCCCTTGAATAGTACCTCCTGTAGGAAAATCAGGTCCTTTAATATGCTTCATTAAATCGTCCACGGTAGAGTCAGGTTTTTCCATCTGTAAAATAGCAGCGTCTATAACTTCTCCCAGATGATGTGGCGGTATATCTGTGGCATAACCACTAGAAATTCCCGTTGATCCGTTTACTAGTAAATTAGGAAAACGAGAAGGAAGCACTACTGGTTCTTCCATAGAATCATCAAAATTCAACATAAAATCAACAGTATCTTTTTCTATGTCTTTTAGTAACTCCATAGAGATTGCAGACAACCTAGCTTCCGTATAACGCATTGCAGCAGGTGGATCTCCGTCGATTGATCCATTGTTTCCGTGCATTTGAACTAACATGTGACGCATTTTCCAATCCTGACTCAAGCGGATCATCGCATCATATACGGAACTATCTCCATGTGGATGATAATTACCAATAACATTCCCAACTGTTTTAGCAGCTTTTCTAAATGGTTTATCTGCTGTATTTCTATCCTGATGCATAGCATATAAAATACGACGTTGTACTGGTTTTAACCCATCTCGTGCATCAGGAAGCGCACGATCTTGAATAATATATTTACTGTATCTTCCGAACCTGTCCCCAATCACTTCTTCTAGAGGCAGATCTAAGTAACGTTCTTTCTCCTGCAAGGGATTAATCCTCCTCTGTGACTAGCATATTTTCATTGTCTAAAATATTTGTTTCTTCATTTAATCCAAATTGTACGTTGCGTTCGATCCACTTTCTACGTGGTTCTACTTTATCGCCCATTAACGTAGTCACATGACGTTCAGCTCTTGCAATGTCATCAATACGAACTCGAACCAACGTTCTCGTCTCAGGGTCCATCGTTGTTTCCCATAGCTGAGTAGCGTCCATTTCACCTAAACCTTTGTAACGTTGAATAGTATACCCTTTACCGATATTCTTGATGGCATCTTTTAAGCCGTCTTCGTCCCAAGCATACTCGAGCTTTTCCTTTTTACCAGATCCTTTACTAACTTTATAAAGAGGTGGTAAAGCAATATACACTCTTCCAGCTTCTACTAATGGTCTCATATAACGATAAAAGAAGGTTAATAACAATACTTGAATGTGAGCACCATCTGTATCTGCATCCGTCATGATAATAATTTTGTCATAATTAATGCTCTCTAAATCAAAATCGGCCCCAACATCTCCACCAATAGCATAAATGATAGTACGAATTTCTTCGTTTTTCATAATGTCGGCTAATTTTGCTTTTTCTGTATTAATTACCTTTCCACGTAAGGGAAGGACGGCTTGGAATTTACGATCTCTTCCTTGTTTTGCTGATCCACCCGCGGAATCTCCCTCTACAAGATATAATTCATTTCGTTTCGGGTTTTTCGATTGTGCAGGTGTAAGCTTTCCACTTAACATTGCATCTTTACGCTTATTTTTTTTACCACTTCTTGCATCTTCTCGAGCTTTTCTTGCAGCCTCTCGAGCCTGGGAAGCTTTGATAGCTTTTCTAATAAGAGTATTACTTAATTCTGGATTTTCTTCTAAAAAGAAGCTTAGCTTTTCAGAAATAATGCTATCCACAGCAGACCGAGCTATGGGAGTACCTAGTTTTCCTTTTGTTTGACCTTCAAATTGAAGTCTATCCTCGGGAACTCGAACGGAGATAATAGCAGTAAAACCTTCTCGGATATCATTCCCATCCAAGTTCTTATCTCGATCCTTTAATAGCTGCAATTTACGTGCATGTTCATTCACAATACGCGTTACCGCTGATTTTGCGCCAAGCTCATGTGTTCCTCCATCTCTCGTCCTAACGTTGTTTACGAAGGAGAGCATGTTTTCTGTAAACGCATCATTATATTGAAATGCAAAATCTACCTCTATATCATCCTGTGTGCCTTCAAACGAAACAACAGGGTGTAATGTTTCCTTTTCTTCATTTAAATACTCTACAAAGGCTTCTAAGCCCGTTTCATAACAATATACTTCATGATCAGTCTCATGATTTTCTCTTTTATCTATAAGTTCTATTTTTAACCCTTTTAAAAGAAAAGCTGCCTCACGTAAACGTTCTGCTAGTATATCGTACTGATAGGTTGTTGTACTGAAAATACTAGGATCAGGTTTAAAATGAACAATTGTACCTGTTTTTCTTGTTGTACCTATTTTTTCAAGAGTAGTAACCGGTTTTCCTCCATGCTCGAAACGTTGTCGAAAAATTGTTCCTTCACGGTGAATCGTCACTTCCAACCATTCAGATAATGCGTTCACTACTGATGCACCAACACCATGTAGTCCTCCACTCGTTTTGTAGCCGCCTTGACCAAACTTACCACCTGCATGTAATACAGTTAGAATTACCTCTGGTGTCGGTTTTCCCGTACTGTGCATTCCCGTAGGATAACCCCGACCATTATCCTTTACACTAATACTCTCATCTTTATGTATCGTAACGGTGATATCATTTCCAAAGCCGGCTAATGCTTCATCCACTGCATTATCTACTATTTCGAATACGAGGTGATGTAACCCACGGTGGTCTGTACTACCTATATACATTCCAGGACGTTTACGTACTGCTTCTAGTCCCTCTAATACTTGTATTGAATCATCATTGTATTCAAATGCTTGTTTCACTGACAATGAGTTTTTCCCCCTTCTTGATCCCTTCGAACCATAAAGCTAATATATAACATAACACAACTATTCTCGTGTTTCGATATGAATTAATGAAAAATATAAGTAAAACCTAGAATTAAAAATGGTTCAGTACTAATTAGAATAAAGAATAAATTGTATGTTTGTCAATTTATCTTTCTATGATTACATATAGACTACACTTTTTAATAGGGTATTTTTCCTATTAAAAAAGCAATCGGAAAGTCTCCGACTGCTTTTTTATCTAGTTAATGCGTGCTCCACTTTGATACAACGATCCATTATAACTTTCATGCCAGCATTCTTAGCAATTTCATATGCTTCTTCATCCTCAAGTCCTAATTGGCACCAAAAAACCTTTGCATCAATTTCTGAAGCTTCCTTTGCAATTTCCACTAAATACTCATTTCTTCTAAATACATTAATAATATCAACAGGTTCTTTTAAATCCTTCAATGATGGTACCGCTTTAATGCCAAATACCTCATTTACTATAGGATTTACCGGAATTATTTTATAGCCAGCATACTGAAGAGCCTTTCCTATCTGATAAGAAGTCCGATCCGGTTTATCAGATAGGCCGACAATTGCGATTGTTTTTGTATCATTTAAAATTTGTTTCATTTCTTCTCGACTAGGATTTTCCATATAAATACCTGCCTTTCATAAATAGTTCTAACTTCTTAACTAGTACCCAATTTCATAAAAAATAATACAGATTTTTGTTATTAAGTTATTTTACTATTAATACAGGGCAGGTGACTCGTTTTGCGACTTTATGACTAACACTCCCTAGTACTAATTGTTGAAAAGGGTTAAGTCCTCGGCTCCCAATAACCACAAGGTCATAATTACCTTCATTTGCTTCACGAACAATAGATGGGCCTGGTTCTCCAAATATATGTTTTACTTCTAAATTTACTTCTGCTTTACGTATCATTTCCTCTATTTTCCCTGTTCTTTCTGTACGATGTTCTGGAATACCTTTACTCAATTCGAAATTTTCATCCATTACATCGCTTCTACCAGGTAGAGCGTCAACAACGTGAATGAGGGTTATTTTTGAATTCACTATTTTCTTTGACAAAAAAAGTGCCTTTTCTGTAGCTCTCACGGAATGCTTTGACCCATCAGCAGCTAATAAAATTTGGCGAAACATATAATTCCCTCCCCTTAATAAATAAGTTATTATGGGCAACTGCAACATAACAAGTGTCTTCTTAACAAGTTATTCCCCTGTTGCATTTTTGACCCGAATTCTTTCCCTTTTTTTATCTTCTATCTACCTTTATAATTCGGTTTTTGATATACTAAAATCCTTTAATATTATTAATAAAATTAAAATTTATTTTACAAATACGGTACGTGAAATAATTATGGTGTTTTTTAATCGAAATTTTAATGATGCTCATTCATATCATTATAAGTTCTAAGGAGACTTTCAGTTCGCCAAAGGAAAGAGAGTAACCTGGGGTAAAAATCGAAACATCAACGATTAACAGAGCCTATCATAAGAAAAGCGCAAGGCGCCCTCTCAGGACCGAAATGCAAATGTTCTGGACGGTAAAAAGTGCTTTTTACTTTTTAATCGGCCAGGTTATTTGACACGAGGTCCTGGCGCCTGGAGCTAGACACCTTTCTAAGTTCAAAAAAATTTTATTAATTCTTATCCTTTTAAAAAAAGCGTCCGTTTTACCCTTTTTAGGCAAAACGAACACTTAAGGTTAACTAAGAAATTTGATAAACGTTTCGATATTTTTCCTCTAAGTACTTTATTAAGTAGTCTGGATTTACACCTTCTCCTGTCACTTCTTTTATGATTTCAAGAGGTAATTTACTTTTCCCATATTGATGAACGTGCTCCGTTAGCCAATCTTTAATAGGTGAAAGATTACCCTCACGAAGAAGATCGTCATAATTCGGAATTTCTTTGTCCATTGCGTTCTTCAATTGCGCAGCGTAAACGTAACCTAATGCATAGGAAGGAAAATAGCCAAATGATCCTCCTGACCAATGAACATCCTGTAATACTCCTTCACCATCATGTGCTGGACGGATCCCAAAAAACTGCTCCATTTTATCATTCCAAGCAGTAGGTAAATCCTTCACTTCTAAATCACCGTTTATAAGTGCTTTCTCTAATTCGTAACGTAAAATAATGTGTAACGAGTACGTCATTTCATCTGCTTCTATTCTTATCAAAGAAGGTCCTGCAACATTAATTCCTCGATAGAAATTTTCTATGCTAACATTATCAAATTGGCCATTACTATATTTCTTTAATAAATCGTAATGCTTTTCCCAAAATGCTTTATTTCTCCCTAAAAAGTTTTCAAAGAAAAGAGATTGTGATTCGTGTATTCCCATGGAAGTTCCTGTACATAACGGTGTGCCAACGAACTTTTTATCAATGTTTTGCTCATATAAAGCATGACCGCCTTCATGTATGGTACCAAAAACTGCGGTACGGAAATCATTCTCATCATACTTCGTTGTCACACGTACATCTCCTGGGTTTAGTCCGATTGCAAATGGATGCACTGTTCGATCTAAACGCCCTGCATCAAAGTCGTATTGCATACTTTTTAATATGTCCTTACTTAATTCCTCTTGATTCTGTGTTGAAAAATAGTGAAACAAGAAGCTTGTTTCAGGTTTATTTGGCGACTCAGTCACTTCTTTTACTAAAGGAACAATCTCATCTTGTAACTGTCCAAATACACGATCTAATATTTCTACAGTTAAACCTGGTTCATAATCATCTAACAATGCGTTATACTTATTTCCTTCATATCCTACCCACTCAACATACTTTCTGTTGAATTCCACAATTTTTTCTAAATACGGTTGAAAGGAAGAAAAATCACCTTTTTCCTTTGCTTCAGCCCAAACTGATTCTGCTTTTGCAGTTAAAATGACAAATTCACTATATTCTTTTACTGGTACATTTGTTAACTTCTTATATTCCTTTTCACAGACGATAACAGTACCTTTTGTCACATCATCTAATTCATTCCAATTTTTTTCCTGTTTTAATTGTTCGAGAAAACCCTTCATTTCCTCAGATGTTCTCATTCGGAATACTTCTGAGGACAACGTACCTAGTACTTCTGAACGCTGTTCCACACCCTTTTTCGGCGCGCCTGTTCGAAGATCCCAAGCCATTACTCCAATTGCTTCTTGATAATTGCTCATCTTTTTAACATAATCTCGAAAGTCTTTCTCTATTTGATTCACAAAAAAACCTCCTGTTTTCATGATCAAGCCTTCTATCTATGTACCAAAAAACCCCATTTATATTATACATATAAAAAACAGAAAAATAGAAGTTTTTTTCTCATTTATTGCTTATTTTGACAAAATTTATTACTATTCCTTTTAAGGGGTGAGAAAATGAATGTAATGATTACTGAAAAAGCTGTTGATTTTTATAAAAAAGAAATGATGTTAAAAGAAAATGAAGAAGTTACCCTATATGTCAGAGTAGGTGGTATAGGTTCTGGTGGATTTTCTGTCGGTATACGAAAAGGTACACCTGACTTGGATTTTATTAAAATTACACAGTCAAACATTCCTTTTTGTATAGCAAAAGAGGAGAAATGGTATTTTGATGGCATGAAAATTGATTATAACAGAGATATGGGAGAAATGGTATTTCTTAATGATAGAATTGATGATTTAGCAAATCCTGATCCAAATTAAAAGAGATTGCCAATACATTTTTTTGGCAATCCCTTACTTCTATGCTTATCCACCAATATGAGACATCTCAATTTTTTTAATGTGATTTTTATTTGTATGTTTTAGACGATCTTCTGAATAACGGTCAGATCGTCCTTCCCAAATGGAAGTAATTCGATCCATAATCTCTTTATCCGTTGCACCTGAACGAAGGAAGTCACGTAAGTCATGTCCATCTGATGCAAATAGACACGTTACTAATTTTCCATCAGCAGATAACCTAGCTCTTGAACAACTGGAGCAAAATGCATCTGTAACGGAAGAAATAATCCCTATTTCATTATCATCATCTTTATATTTAAATCTTGTAGCTACTTCGCCTTTGTAATTTGCATCTATTGGAACTATCGGCATTTCTTTATTAATGATGGAGAAAATCTCTTTTTTACTTACAACGTGATCTAGCTTCCAACCATTAGAATTCCCCACATCCATATACTCAATAAAACGCAGAATAACACCGGAATCTTTAAAGTATCTTGCCATTGGTAAGATATCTTTCTCGTTCATGCCACGTTTCACTACCATATTAAGCTTAGTCTCTAACCCAGCTTCTTTTGCTGATTCAATACCTTTTAAAACTTCATCGACACCTATATTCCGTCCGTTTATATATCGAAATTTTTCATCGTTTAAACAATCTAGACTAATCGTTACCCGCTTTAACCCAACCGCTTTTAGTGTTTTCGCATGTTTTGGGAGTAATATTCCGTTTGTAGTCATTGCAATATCATCTATACCTTCAATTTCATTTAATAGCGTAATTAAATGACTTACATTTTGACGCATCAACGGCTCTCCACCTGTAATACGTAGTTTCTTTATTCCAGCTGCCCTTACAAACAAACGTGTAAGGTGTGCAATTTCCTCTAAAGTAAGTACATCTGTCCTAGGTAAAAATTTGAAATCTTTATCAAAAACCTCTGGTGGCATACAGTATCGACAGCGAAGATTGCAACGGTCTGTCACAGAAATTCGCAGATCTCTTAATGGTCTGCCTAACCGATCCTTCATGTGTACACTCATAATCCATCCCCCTAGTTATACCTATTATACGTTGTATGTTTTTCATTAAACAAGGGTTAGCATAAATTGTACTATTTTTATAATATTTAAGAGATAATATGTAATAAATCATCATTAGCATATTAATCAAACTCTCCTAAGAAAACAACGTTTTTGGTATTAAAGAAATAGAGAAAGAATGTATATACATAAAAACGACTTTGATGAGGTTGAAAGGTATGGAAGGTTTTCTGAAATGATTGTTTTCACAAATTAATAGAGTCAGAAGTATATTATCTGTAAATCCAATATTGGGGAGATAAAATATATTTTCTAAACGTGGATGGTTTATAATCAAATAAATAAAAGAGGATATTAAATTTAAAGTAAA
>NZ_JBGUAU010000051.1:0-22013 GCF_041820985.1 Evansella sp. AB-rgal1 | reverse complement strand
CTCAATGTGACCCAACCCCGTTTTTAATTGGAAGTTGGGTCACAAAGAAATGTTTAAAGTGCCCCAACGTGTACTCAAAGTGAAAATTGGGTAAGATTAAGGGCTTCAAAGTGACCCAACCCCGTTTTTAATTGGAAGTTCGGTCACAATGAAGTGTTTAAAGTGCCCCAACGTGTACTCAAAGTGAAAATGGGTAACATTGGAGTTGTTAAAGTGACCGAACGTGTAAGAAAAAGCGAAGTTGGGTAACAATGAAGGTGTTAAAGTGACCGAACGAGGAAAAAAAGGTGAAGTTGGGTAACAATGAAAGTGTTAAAGTGACCGAACGTGTAAGAAAAGGTGAAGTTGGGTAACAATGAAGGTGTTAAAGTGACCGAACGTGGAAGAAAAAGCGAAGTTCGGTAACAATGAAGGTGTTAAAGTGACCGAACGGGGAAGAAAAAGCGAAGTTGGGTAACATTGGAGTTGTTAAAGTGACCGAACGTGTAAGAAAAAGCGAAGTTGGGTAACAATGAAGTTGTTAAAGTGACCGAACAAGGAAGAAAAAGCGAAGTTCGGTAACCATGAAGCGTTCATCATGCCCGAACTTCGAGAAGAAGAGAAAGTTCAGCATGATGAAGGTGTTAAAGTGACCGAACGTGTAAGAAAAGGGGAAGTTCGGTAACAATGAAGGTCCCATGGAGAAAAAAGAGAAATTGGAGTTCCATGAGTTGATATGCTCGTAATCCTGACTTTATTGATGGCTCAGTAACTAAAAGAGCCTTATAATTACCCAACCCCGTTTTAAAAAGGAATTTGGTTAACAAAGAAGCTTTTATGATGCCCCGAACATCAATATGAAGAGAAGGTTCGTTCATGATTACCCAACTTCCGATTATGTAAAAAAGTTAGGTTATTATATAAGATCGATCATGCGAACTCGATTCAAAATAAAATTCGGTAACTACGAAAGGTTCATGGTACCTTATTTGGTGATTCCATTCCAACTTTATATATTAGTTCTTTTACACAATATCTTTCCGTACATTGTATAATGAATATGTACTGTTCATTAAAAGGGGAGGGTTTTCATTTGAGAAGAAAATCAATGGAATCAAGACTAATTCATAGTTTTTTTGATCGCAAGAAACACTTCGGTTCATTAGCTCCACCTTTATATCAAACATCAACTTTTGTCTTTGATAATGCCGAACAAGGAGAATTGCGATTCTCTGGTAATGAAAGCGGTTACATGTATTCGAGATTAGGTAATCCTACTGTAAATGAATTAGAAAAGAAGATATCCGATTTAGAAGATGGGGAGGCTGGTGCGGCTTTTGGTTCAGGAATGGCGGCTGTCTCTGCTGTATTATTCGCTTTATTAAAGTCAGGTGATCATGTTCTAGTATCGGAAGGAGTATACGGATGTACATTTGGTTTACTAGGATTAATGAAAGATAAGTTTAATGTTGGATACGATTTAATAAATATGAACGAAGAGAAAAATATAGAATCTGCTATGAAAGAGAATACTAAGGTTATTTACGTGGAAACACCAATTAACCCTACGATGAAGTTAGTTGATTTAGAACTTATAACTAGTATTGCAAAAAGAAATGGGATAACTGTCGTAGTTGACAACACATTTTGTTCCCCTTATTTACAGCAGCCAATACACTTAGGAGCTGATATAGTAGTGCACAGTGCAACGAAATATATTGGCGGACATGGGGATGTAATCGCTGGGTTAGTAGTAGGATCAGAAGAGTTTATTCAAGAAATGAAGCTATCGACTCAGAAAGACATTGGTGGAATAATTTCTCCATTTGATGCATGGTTATTGCTACGAGGTTTAAAAACGTTAGCTGTTAGGATGGACAGACATTGTGACAATGCACATTATTTATTCTCAAAGCTGAAACAGCATCCAAATGTTCAACACATAGTATACCCAGGTGATGGAAACTTCGAACAATATGAATTAGCAAGAAGACAAATGAAACACTTTGGAGGATTACTAAGTTTTGAAATAAAAGGTGGAAAAGAGAAAGCACAACAGTTTATGAATTCTTTACGTATGATAAAGGTGGCTGTGAGTTTAGGTGATGCTGAGACATTAATTCAGCATCCAGCAACGATGACTCATTCAGTTGTTCCAACAAGTGAGCGAGAGCGAATGGGTATTACTGATTCTTTAGTCAGATTGTCTGTAGGTTTAGAAAAAGATGAAGATATATGGAGTGATATAGAGCAAGCTCTAGAAAAAATAGGATAAGAAAACGGGTGTTTTATGCGGTAATTAAACTGACGCGTTAGGTCAATAGCGGTATTTAATGTAAAAATACGATACTTCACAAGGGTGTTCCATAGGTTAATAAAACCTCGAGGAGCACCCTTTGCATTTTTTATCTAAACTAAAGTCCATTTTATTCCACTTAAGTAATAAGTATATTTTGCATAAGTGAAGTTGTTTTTTCTTCGACACAAGTTAGAAAAGTTTCTATATAAGGTAAATCATTAGATGAAAAAGAATAAAGGACTTCTCCCCACCATTCAGCCTCATACCGACAGATCATGCTTAAATTATATAGTAACAAAAAATGAGTTAATATTTCTGGCATTGGCCAATACATAGGTAATTGAGATGGAATATATAAATCTCCATGAATCGATTTCCATAGAGGGAAGTGTTTATCAATATTATCAGCAAAGTTGAGTTCAACTAAGTCTTCATTTTCAATACAAGTTAAAGTCGACTTTGTTTTTTCCTTTACCATTTGCTCATAGCGTTTGGGTGACATTCGTAATTTTTTTAATAGTTCATTTGAAGAGATCAACTTATTTTTTTCCTGTTTAACTTGGTGTAGTGGATCTTCCTTCTCAAGTTTTTGAAATAATGGTTTCAATTCGGGAATGGACATTAATAAATGCCTCATCTTATATTTTTCGCCAGTAAGTTGTTTTACTTGAAAAAGCTGGGCGGAAAGGTAAGGGAAAAAGCCGTCCTTTTGAACTTTAATCTCATCGGAGAGGAAACGATATCCTTGTTTTTTTCTTTTACGAGTAGAAACTCCGTGTGCTAAAACTTGAGTATTTGCTGGATATTCTGGGTCTACAGTCAATAGTGCAGCTTTGAGCCAGTGACTCAAACCATAAAAAAACAAAACTGGTTTTATTGTTGTGGGGGATTGTATTGCTTGGTGAAAATACGTATCCCCAAGTTTTATATAATAAACAAAAGAATAGCTATTTTTAAATGCAAGCTCATTTGCTGCTTGTATATCCTTTTTTTCGTAAGATTGCTGTAAATAGTTTTTTGAAAACTCTACGGATTGGAATAAAGTTACAAAGTTGTTTGAATTCACTTTATACACCTCTACCTATAGAATTATGCGAAAAGTTCAATTACTATCCGAGAGATTGTAGATTTGTAAATCACAGGTTTTTCCGAATTATCCAAATACTTAATTCTACCTTGACAGTAGTTTATCCTATTGTTAAGCTACTAATAATATTTTGCGTAAATAGGTGAAAGGGGATAGAATATCACATGTGGGAAACTAAGTTTGCAAAGGAAGGCTTAACGTTTGATGATGTGTTGCTAGTTCCAGCTAAGTCAGAAGTGTTACCGAGAGATGTTAGTGTAAAAACAAAGTTGTCAGATACACTTCAGTTGAACATTCCAATAATAAGTGCAGGAATGGACACTGTTACGGAAGCTGAGTTGGCGATAGCCATAGCTCGTGAAGGTGGATTAGGAATTATTCATAAGAACATGTCAATTGAAGAACAGGCTGAGCAGGTAGATCGAGTGAAACGATCTGAGAGCGGTGTAATTACAAATCCTTTCTATCTATCTGAAGATCATCAAGTTTTTGATGCAGAGCATCTAATGGGTAAATACCGAATTTCAGGTGTTCCTATTGCAGATGAGAATCTAAAGTTAGTTGGTATTTTAACCAATCGTGATCTTCGTTTCATTGATGATTATTCTATTCCTATTAAAGATGTAATGACAAAAGAAGGCCTTGTTACAGCTCCTGTAGGTACAACCTTACACGAGGCACAAAGCATATTACAAAAATATAAAATTGAAAAGCTTCCTCTTGTAGATGATGAAGGTATTTTAAAAGGTCTTATAACAATTAAAGATATTGAGAAAGCAATCGAATTCCCTAATTCTGCAAAAGACTCTCAAGGCAGACTAATAGTAGGGGCTGCTGTTGGAGTTGGTGGTGACTCTGATTTACGTACTAAAGCCCTTGTTGAAGCTGGTATAGATGTTCTCGTTATTGATACTGCACATGGACATTCGCAAGGTGTGCTGGATAAAGTGCGTGAAGTAAGAAACAACTACCCTAACTTGAACATCGTTGCTGGAAATGTAGCAACGGCAGAAGCTACAAAAGACCTTATTAAGGCTGGAGCAAATATAATTAAGGTTGGTATAGGTCCAGGTTCTATCTGTACAACCCGTATTGTTGCTGGGATTGGTGTTCCTCAAATAACAGCTATTTATGATTGTGCAACAGAAGCACGTAAACATGGAATTCCTGTTATTGCTGATGGGGGAATAAAATATTCAGGTGATATAGTGAAAGCACTAGGTGCTGGTGCACATACAGTTATGTTAGGGAGTTTACTAGCTGGTGTTTCAGAAAGTCCTGGCGAAAGAGAAATCTTCCAAGGGAGACAATTCAAAGTATACCGTGGAATGGGGTCTCTAGGAGCAATGGAAAAAGGAAGTAAGGATCGTTACTTCCAAGAAGGAAATCAAAAATTAGTACCAGAAGGAATTGAGGGCCGTATTCCTTATAAAGGACCTCTCAAAGATACCATTCATCAGTTAGTAGGTGGTGTACGAGCTGGCATGGGATATTGTGGTACAAAATCAATGGATGAACTAAGAAATGATTCTCAATTTATTCGTATAACAAATGCTGGTTTAAAGGAAAGCCATCCACATGATGTACAAATAACAAAAGAAGCCCCGAATTATTCACTGTAATGGTAAAAAATAATAGTAAAGATTGGTAGGTAGGGGTTATACCCTATCTATTTTTTTTTATGTTTGTATGGTAAAATGACGTTTGTTGTTGTATTTTTCAAAGATCAAAATAAAGGTAATTCATATATATTGTACAAACAAGAATGGAGAGGATAAGAAAATGATGATAAAGAAAACAGGAGTTCTATGTTTATCGATCCTAATACTATTTATTAGCTTTTTTATAATAGGTTCCACTACTACTATGGCAAATTTTGATATTGGTGTTGATACTGCCATATTAGTTGATGCAGATACGGGAAAAATTTTATTTGAAAAAAATATAGATCAACCACGTCAACCAGCTAGTATGGTGAAGATGATGAGTGAGTATATAATATTAGAAGCGGTCCATAATGGGGAAATTAATTGGGATCAACTAGTTCCTATAAGTCCTTTTGTAGCGGAGATGTCTCATGAACCGGGTCTTTCTAATGTTTTTTTACGTGTTGATGGGGAATATACAGTGAGAGATTTATATGAGTCTGTTGCAATCGAATCAGCTAATGCTTCCACTGTCGCACTAGCTGAGTTGATTTCTGGTTCGGAAGGTCGATTTGTAGAAAGAATGAATGAAAAAGGAAAAGAGCTTGGTTTAGGAAAGCTTTTGCGTGATGAAGGAACTGGAAACCTTGATGATCTTGCAGCAAGTCGTGTAGGTGATTTCCAATTTGTAAATACAACAGGACTTCCTAACAGTTTGATGAATGGAAACCATCCTGAAGGAACAGGCGTAGATGAGAACAACTATATGTCTGCTAGAGCTACTGCAACTTTGGCATTTCACTTAATAAATGATTTTCCAGAGGTTCTAGATACTGCAAGTATTCCTCAAAAAATATTTATGGAAGGTTCAGGCCTTGATGAAATGACAATGAATAACTGGAATAAAATGCTTCCAGGTTCATTAGTAGAAAACTGGGATTATCAACATACGGATGGGTTAAAAACAGGATTTACTAATAATGCTGGATACTGTTTTGCTGGAACTGCAGAACGAGAAGGTCAACGAGTAATTACTGTAGTAATGCAAGCTGACTCAGAAGGTCACCGATTTGCGGAAACTCAAAAGTTAATGGAGTTTGGTTTCAACAACTTTTCTCGTCAAGAAATTTTCCCGTCAGAAATGGTGTTAGAAGGATATGAAACGCTTCCTGTAGTTAAAGGGAAAGAAGACGAAGTATCCATTTCTACAACGAACAACGTAACGGCTTTTGTTCACCGTGATGAGGTTGATTCTTATAGTTATCGTGTAGAATTAGATGAATCACTCTTAGACGAGGATGGAAGATTAATCGCTCCTATTGAAGCAAATCAAGTAATTGGTACAATGTTTGTTGAATATGTAGGTTCTGGTGAGGAAAACTATATTGTGGGTGCAAATCCTAGTGCTAGAATGGTGGATATAACTACCAATGAATCAGTGGAAAAAGCTGGTTGGTTCTCATTAATAATGAAAAATATCGGTGGTTTTTTCTCTGGAATATGGAGTTCGGTAGCAGACACTATTCGCGGATGGTTTTAAATAAATAAGAGAGTGTCGAATGAGTAAAACGTTTGGCACTACTCTTTTTTTAAAATATTTAACTTAACATGTAAATTTATCCATAATTATTCAGTATTATTATCAATAAATATTAAATATTTGCTATTTTAAGGGTAATTCCTATCGAAATAGTTGTTTTTTTCGATATAATAGAAAAGGTAATATTGGACTGAAAAACCAATGGAGAATTACAATACAAAAATTATTGTAACAAGGGGGAGCAACAAAATGGAAAGACAAGTTGGTACAGATCGTGTAAAACGTGGAATGGCAGAAATGCAAAAAGGTGGCGTCATTATGGACGTTATCAATGCAGAACAAGCGAAAATTGCAGAGGAAGCAGGTGCAGTAGCAGTAATGGCGCTTGAGCGTGTTCCTTCTGATATTCGTGCTGCTGGTGGGGTAGCTCGTATGGCTGACCCAACAATCGTAGAAGAAGTAACAAATGCAGTTACCATTCCAGTTATGGCAAAATGTCGTATTGGACATATTGTAGAAGCTCGTGTTTTAGAAGCAATGGGTGTTGACTATATTGATGAAAGTGAAGTATTAACGCCTGCGGATGAAGTATATCATTTATATAAACGTGATTTTACAGTACCATTTGTTTGTGGTGCTCGTGATATTGGTGAAGCAACTCGACGTATCGCAGAAGGTGCTTCTATGATTCGTACAAAAGGTGAACCAGGAACAGGAAATATCGTTGAAGCTGTTCGTCATATGCGTATGATGCAATCACAAATCAAACAAGTATTAACAATGTCTGATGATGAGTTAATGACGTTTGCAAAAAATACCGGATCTCCATATGAAGTATTAGTGGATATTAAACGTAATGGTAAATTACCTGTAGTTAACTTTGCTGCTGGTGGAGTTGCAACTCCTGCGGATGCTGCGTTAATGATGCAATTAGGAGCTGACGGAGTATTTGTTGGTTCTGGTATCTTTAAATCAGACAACCCTGAGAAATTTGCTCGTGCTATTGTAGAAGCAACGACACACTATCAAGATTATGCTCTAATTGCTGAACTTTCAAAAGATTTAGGTGCCGCAATGAAAGGAATTGAAATATCTACATTAGAGAAAAAGGATCGTATGCAAGAAAGAGGCTGGTAATTAGTGGCCTATCCTTTTATGGAAGGGGGTAGCATCATGATTAAGATTGGTGTATTAGCATTGCAAGGTGCAGTGCGTGAACACGTCCATGCATTAGAAGCTTCAGATGTTCAAGTTATTGTTGTGAAAAAAGTAGAGCAGTTAGAAGCGCTTGATGGATTAGTTTTTCCTGGTGGAGAAAGTACAACAATGAGACGTTTAATTAATTTGTACGGATTTTATGAACCATTAAAAGATTTTGCTAAAAGAGGCAAACCTGTTTTTGGTACATGTGCAGGTGCTATTCTCATGGCAAAGGAGCTAGTTGGACAAGCTGAACCGCATATAGCTGTTATGGATATGAAAGTGGAAAGAAATGCATTCGGCCGTCAACGGGAAAGTTTTGAAGCATTGCTAAAGGTTAAGGGTATCGGAGATGATGTACATGGTGTATTCATTCGAGCTCCTATAATTAAAGAAGTTGGAGAAGGTGTAGAAGTAATTGCTGAATTTAATGGAGAAATTGTTGCAGCAAAACAAGGTCCATTGTTAGCGTGCTCCTATCACCCTGAATTGACGGACGATCATCGCATGCATCAATATTTCGTTGAAATGGTGCGAAATTGTGTGGTACACACTTGATTATTTTAGAAATAATCGGTTATGATAGTAATACTAATAAAAAATGTTGATATTTAATTGCGTGGAAGGGAAATAGTAACAATAGCGATACTCTTCAGAGAGCCGATGGTTGCTGCGAATCGGTGTGTTCCTATCGTGAATCCATCCCAGAGCAAAGTAGTTGAAGTAATAAGTAGGCTACTTCGGTTTCGACCGTTACTCGAATAAGGTGGAAGTGTATTTGCACTTCAACTAGGGTGGCAACGCGGGTTAACTCTCGTCCCTGATATTTATATCAGGGATGGGAGTTTTTTTGTACTTTAAGGAAGTTTAACTTCGCTAAAGGATTAAAGTATAAGAAAAACTAAGGCTTTCGCGATTAAGGACTTGGCGATAAGCCAAGGTTATCTAATACATAAAAGGAGGAGTAGAAAATGTTAGATGTAAAACTGTTAAGAAATAACTTTAAAGAAGTAAAAGCTAAATTAGTTAATCGAAATGAGGATATTTCTGAGTTGGACCGATTTGGTGATCTTGATGAAGAACGTAGAAGACTTATTCAAGAAGTAGAAGAGTTAAAAAACCGGAGAAACACGGTTTCTCAGGAAATATCTCAGCTTAAACGAGAAAAGAAGAATGCCGAGGATTTAATTAGTGAAATGAAAGATGTTTCTACTAAAGTAAAAGAACTCGACGAAATGCTCCGAGGTATAGAAGAGCAATTAGATGCTATCTTATTATCTATTCCTAATATCCCACACGAAAGTGCACCAATAGGGGCCGATGAAGAAGAAAACGAAGAAATACGTCGATGGGGGGATATACCAACGTTTGATTTTGAAGCAAAACCTCATTGGGATATCGCAACTAACTTAGGTATTTTAGACTTTGAGAGGGCAGCTAAAGTTACAGGGAGCCGCTTTGTTTTTTACAAAGGAGCGGGTGCAAGACTAGAGCGAGCGTTAATTAATTTCATGATGGATCTTCACCAAGATCAACATGGTTACGAAGAAATACTTCCTCCTTATATGGTGAACCGAGATAGTATGACAGGTACAGGACAGTTACCTAAATTTGAAGAGGATTCATTCAAAATTAGAGAAGAAGAATACTATTTAATTCCTACAGCAGAGGTTCCAGTAACAAATTTACATCGAGACGAAATTTTGGATGGAAGTGAACTTCCTATAGCTTATACAGCATATAGCGCATGTTTTCGTTCTGAAGCGGGGTCTGCTGGTCGTGATACAAGAGGGTTAATTCGACAACATCAATTCAATAAAGTTGAGTTAGTTCGTTTTGTTAAACCAGAAGAATCTTATGAGCAACTAGAATTATTAACGTCTCACGCAGAAAAGGTTTTGCAGCTACTTAAATTACCTTATCGTGTATTGAATATGTGTACAGGAGACTTAGGTTTTACAGCAGCGAAAAAATACGATATTGAAGTATGGATTCCAAGCTACACTACGTATCGAGAAATATCTTCTTGCAGTAACTTTGAATCATTTCAAGCAAGACGAGCAAATATTAGATTTAAAAGAGATGTAAAAGGGAAAGCGGAATTTGTTCATACTCTAAATGGATCAGGTTTAGCAGTAGGAAGAACCGTTGCTGCTATAATTGAAAATTACCAACAAGCCGATGGTTCTATCATAGTTCCAGAGGTATTACAACCATATATGGGTGGAAAAGAAAGAATTGAATAAGTAGTTATTAAGAAACTATTTTTAAGTATGTGTAACTTAAAAATAGTTTTTTTTGTTACATAGTAAGAATTATTTAAATATAAGATTGTTACAATCTTCACTATCAGTTTATTCCAGTAAAGTTCCAAAGTCTAAATATAAAAGAATTATTAAAAACAGATATAAAATTGCAATAAAAGAAATATAAATGAAACATAAAATAAGTGGTAACATAATCTAACATAGTAAATTTAAAACAATTATATATATTTATACATATATCTGTATAAACAATCGTAATTTTTATTATTTACTATAAGGTTATAATTATTCACTTGAATAAATATTATATTTTTTCAGATAATTTAGTAAACCGAAATATCAGAAATAAAATAATTTTTAGAAAACTATGTACTTATGAGTAGAACTATGATAAATTATTGCTTATAAAAATAGTTGCTAGTTTGTAGGAAATTTTACAAAAATTTAAACAAATTAAATTTATACTCACTAATGAATAAATTATCATATAAAATCAAAAGAACTTTTGTAATATATAATTATTTACTTTTTATAGTAAAAAATGGGGTGAGTAAATGCATAAGCAAGATCAACAAGAAGTACTAGATAATAAAGGATTTAAGAAGCAGCAAGAGTTGTTGGAAGTGAAAGGGTTAAAAACATATTTCTATATGGAAGATAATAAAGTTGCAAAGGCAGTAGACGATGTAGATTTTACTATTAATAAGGGAGAAACTCTTGCTATCGTAGGAGAATCTGGAAGTGGAAAAAGTATCACATCTCTTTCCATTATGAGATTGATACAATCACCACCTGGAAAAATAGTAGAGGGTTCCATTAAGTTAGAGGGAAAAGATTTGTTAAAGCTTTCAGATAGCGAAATGAGAAAAGTACGAGGTAATGATATCGGGATGATATTCCAAGAGCCCATGACATCATTGAATCCTGTATATACAATAGGAAACCAAATCGCTGAATCTTTAATAAAACATAAGAAGATGAAAAAGAAAGAAGCCTATAAAAGAGCAATTGAACTTTTAAAGCTAGTAGGTTTCGCTAGAGCGGAAGAAATCGTAAATGAATACCCACATCAACTGTCCGGTGGTATGAGACAAAGAGCAATGATTGCTATTGCCATGTCTTGTGACCCAAAGCTATTAATTGCAGATGAGCCTACAACTGCATTGGATGTTACCATTCAAGCCCAAATACTAGATTTGATGATAGAAATGAAAGAAAAGTTTGAGTCTTCTATTCTTTTAATTACTCATGACCTTGGTGTAGTTGCTGAAGTATCTGATAGAGTTTTAGTAATGTATGGTGGACAAATTGTTGAAGAAGCCCCTGTGCATGAATTGTTTACGAATGCAAAACATCCTTATACAGAGGGATTATTAGCAAGTATTCCTAATATTGATGCGGATATTGAACGTTTAGAGTCTATTCCAGGAGTTGTACCACCTGCACATCGTTTTCCAAAGGGCTGTCGATTTGCTCCACGTTGTAAGCATGTAATGAACAAATGTAATGAAGCAAATCCTGATCTCTTAGAGTTCGATTCAAAGCACAAAGTCAGATGTTATCTCTATGAAGATTAAGGAGGGGTTATCGTTGGGTGATAAAGAGAAATTACTAGAGGTACAAAACTTAAAAAAGTATTTTCCAGTTAAAGGCGGAGTACTTCAAAGAACTGTTGGAAATGTAAAAGCAGTAGATGATGTAAGCTTCGATGTTTTTAAAGGGGAAACGTTAGGAATTGTAGGAGAATCAGGTTCTGGAAAATCAACGTTAGGAAGAACGATTCTTAGATTACTAGATCCAACTGAAGGAAAAATCCTCTTTGAAGGTGATGATATATCAACGTTAAGCAATCGGAAAATGAGACCTTATCGTAAAGATATGCAAATGGTTTTCCAGGATCCATATGCATCATTAAATCCAAGGATGAGCGTTGGAGAAATAATTGAAGAACCTCTCATTGTTCAAAAGGTGTTAAGCAAAAAAGATCGTAAAGATAAAGTAGTAGATTTATTACAAAAAGTAGGTTTACCTGCAGAAGCAAGGGATAAGTATCCACATGAGTTTTCAGGTGGTCAACGACAACGTATTGGTATCGCTAGGTCTTTAACGTTGAATCCAAAATTAATCATAGGAGATGAACCTGTTTCTGCGTTAGACGTTTCCGTTCAATCTCAAGTGTTAAATTTAATGGAAGATCTGCAAGATGAATTCAACCTTACGTATCTTTTCATTGCCCATGATTTATCTGTTGTGAAACATATTAGTGATCGTGTAGGGGTTATGTATTTAGGAAAACTAGCTGAAATTGGCCCGAAACATCATATCTATAATAATCCGTTACATCCATATACAAGAGCATTATTGTCGGCTGTTCCAATACCGGATGTTGAAAGAAAGCGTGAAAAAATAAAGTTAAAAGGTGAACTACCTAGTCCGTCAAATCCACCAACTGGTTGTCCATTCCATACTAGGTGTCCTGAAGTTCATGACAGATGTAAAGTTGAATTACCAGAACTTGTTCATCAAGGAGAAGGGCAGTATGTGGCTTGCCACTTATATACTAACTAGTAACTAAACAAAAAATATGTTCTTTAAGGAGGTGAGGGGCGGAGGGATCAAGTAGTCGTTTATAGAATCTATTTTTTGAATTTTCAAACATACCAAGGGGGTAAATGAGAATATGAAGTTAAGTAAAATTTGGTTAATGCTTATCTTATCAATGGTTTTAGTTCTTGCTGCTTGTAGTGGTAACAACACTAATACTACTGGTAACGATAACAATAATAACAATGATAATGAAGTAAATGACGACAATAATAATGAGGAAAACAATAACGAGGATCCTTCAGGCCCTCAATCTGGTGGAAGAATTACGGCAGGTATGTATTCTGCACCTGGTCATCAGTTCAACCCAATTTTCTATTCTGATACGTATGAAGCAAACATTTTAAGTTTTACTCATGATACTTTATTAAAGTTAAACGAAGAGTTCTTATATGAGCCACATATGGCGAAAGACTATGAAGTAAACGAAGACAATACTGCAATTACTTATTATTTACATGAAAATCTTAAATGGCAAGATGGTGAACCTTTAACTGCAAATGACGTATATTTCACTTATGCATCTCTTGCAGATCCTGACTATGTTGCTGCAGGTGGAGTTCGTACTGACTATGTTCGATTCTTAAAAGGTTATGAAGAATTCAACACAGGAGCAACAGATGTATTTGAAGGGGTAGAAGTAGTAAACGATTATGAAGTTACATTCCATTTCGCTGAGCCTAACATCACTCCTGAGTTCCGTACAAACTTTATCATTATTCCAGCTCACATTTTTGAAGGTGTTGCTGTAAAAGATATGGTAGATCACCCTGCTTCTCGTGATGGTGGTGAAGTTATCGGTTCTGGTCCATTCAAATTAGATAGCTTTATCGAAGGTGAGCAATACATCCTATCTCGTTTTGAAGATTACTGGGCAGGTGCTCCTTACCTTGAAGGCATTACATGGCGTGTAATTGACCAGTCTATTATGCCTGGTATGCTTGAAAATGGAGATTTAGACATGATTGCTGAGCCAGGTGGAGTTCCTTCTGCTGACTATGAGCGTGTAGACGGTTTAGATAACATCACTACATTCTTAACACAAGCATTTGCATATCAATATATGGGTATTAAACACCACCACCGTACTACAGAAGATGTAGAAGCTGGTGCGATCAATCCTGATAACTGGGTTGTTAACGAAAAAGTTCAAGACAAACGTGTTCGTCAAGCTATGATGTATGCAATCAATCGTCAAGCGATTGTTGATGGATTATTAAATGGTTTAGGTTCTGTATTACATGCTCCATTCCCAGAAGCTTCATGGGCTTATGATGAAAATTCATTTTCTATTTATGACTATAATCCAGAAAAAGCAAAAGAGCTTTTAGATGAAGCTGGTTATAAAGATACAAATGACGATGGATTCCGTGAAGATCCAGCCGGAAATGAGTGGGTGTTAAACCTAGACTACCCAACTGGAAATCAAGTTCGTGAGCGTTCTGCACCAATCATCGTTGATGAATTAGCTGCAGTAGGAATTAAAGTTGAAATGCGTTCTCCACGTGATGCAGGTACGCACTTTGATATCGTTGAAAAAGATAACACTGATTGGGATCTATACTTAGCTGGTTGGAGCTTAGCTACTGGAGACCCAGACCCAGCTGGTATCTGGAAAGTGGATTCAGGATTTAACTACATTCGTTGGATTGATGAGCATAGTGATGAGTTAATCGAAAAAGCTGTTACAGCACCAGACGCATTTGATATTGATTTCCGTGCGGAAGTTTATAACGAGTGGACTGCTTACGTAACAGAGGAAGTACCAATGATTTTCTTATATTCTCAAGACAACATTTACGCATATAACTCTGCGTTACAAAATGTAAAAGAAATGCCAACAGGTATTTACCAAGATCCACACTTATGGTGGTTACAACAATAAAAATATAGAATTGTCGTGTTAAAAAGGGTGCACGGCCTCGGTCGTGCACCTGTTTTTATTCTGTAGGAGGAGTGCTGAATGCATAAGTATATCACCCGTCGTATTTTACAATTTATTCCTATGTTATTCTTTATTACTGTTATTGTATTTGGCCTAGCCAAAGCGGCACCTGGAGATGTTTTATCCGGTGAAAAGCTAGATCCTAATATTCCACATGAAGTATATGAAATGCGTCGAGAAGCACTCGGCTTAAATGATCCTATACCTGTTCAATATTGGAATTGGTTATCTTCGGTTGCAACTGGTGATTTTGGTACTTCCATGCAGTATAGCGGTCGGCCAGTAATAGATTTGATAAATGCTAGAATCATGAATACTATCTATTTATCATTGTTCGCTTTAGCGGTAACTCTTGCTGTTGCTATTCCAATCGGAATTTACTCTGCACAGAAAAAATATTCACTTTTTGATTATGGAGCTACGACCTTTGCCTTTTTAGGTCTGGCAACCCCCAACTTTTTTGCAGGGTTAATAGCGATATACATTTTTGCCTTTACCTTGGGATGGTTCCCTGCACAAGGATCAACAACGACAGTTGGACTAACTGGCATAGAACTTTTTCTTGATAAATTAAAACACCTTGTGTTACCAGGTTTCACGTTGGGATTAGCCAGTACAGCAGCATACATGAGATATATGCGAACTGAGATATTAGAAGTCAAAGGTAGTGACTTTATAAGAACAGCACAAGCAAAGGGTCTCAGTAATCAATCTGTACTTTATAAACATACGTTACGAAATGCTCTTATTCCCATCATTACATTATTAGGGTTAGAGTTTGGAACGTTATTAAGTGGTGCAATTATAACAGAGCGTGTTTTTAACTATCCAGGAATCGGAACATTGTTTATCAATGCGATTCAGAACCGTGATTATCCAGTAATTATGGCGATAAATTTAATATTAGCAGTAACAATCCTAGCAGGGAATTTATTAGCTGATATTTTTTATGCGATTGTAGATCCTAGAATCCGATATGATTGAGGTGAATGCTAATGGAAACGCAAGTGCAAAAAAACATGGATCCCACTCCGGACTTGCAAGGAGCTAAAATAGAAAAAAGCTTGAGTCCTACACAATTGGCATTTCGCCGATTTAAGAAAAATAAGTTAGCTATTGTCGGTATTTTCATTCTTGCATTTTTTGTTTTAATTGCAATATTTGCAGATGTTATTGCGACACACAATCCCAAACAGTATGATATGTATAATATAGAAGCTAAAGCTTCTTCTGAAAACTGGTTAGGTACAGATAGCTCTGGGCGAGATAATTTCTCAAGATTAGTTCATGGATCTCGTATATCCCTTACAGTTGGAGTCTCTGCAATGTTCTTTACATTAGTTATAGGTGTAGCTTTAGGTTCATTAGCAGGTTATTACGGTGGTAAAATTGATGGTTTTATCATGAGGATAACCGATGTTATGATGATTCTACCCTTCTTATTACTAGTTTTAACTGTTATAGCAATCATGGAGAGGATAAATATAGTCATATTTGTCGTCATAATCGCACTGACCTCCTGGCCAACCTTAACGAGATTAATACGAGCAACATTCTTATCACTTAGAGAAAAAGAATTTATACTAGGAGCACGTTCTATTGGTGCATCTGATGCAAGAATTATATTTAAGCACTTTTTACCAAATGCAGTAGGTCCAATCATTGTAAATGCAACGTTAATGATGGCTACCATGATCATCATTGAGTCTGCACTTAGCTTTATTGGATTTGGTATTCCACAGCCAACGCCTACATGGGGGAACATGGTAACAGAAGCCACGAACCTACGTATGCTTGAAAATAACTGGGAAGCCTGGTTACCACCAGGGTTAGCTATTCTATTAACAGTACTAGCAATTAACTTTATTGGTGACGGACTGCGAGATGCATTTGATCCAAAAAGTAATCGATAAGCTATAACCTGCGTACTATTGCGCAGGTTTTTGTGTTTTTACCCTTAAAGGAAATTTGCACAATGGAGAGTGAAAATCATTATAAGATTATTTATTATCCAGAGTTAAGCATACTCAATTCCAGTTGAAAGTAGAGGGAAATGGATACACCGCAGAACGATTGCGTTCAAGGAGGCTCGGATATTCCCCGCAGGACAGAGAGTGGACTGAAGCCAATGGAAATCCAATAAAGTTAGCTTTACTAGATATTCTGGTACGCTTATTTTCAGTGGACATATACAATTTGTCTTTCATTGGAAAAACACGTAAACTCAATATGGAAGGAAGTTTCTTTGTAAGGGTGATAACATGAGTGTAAAAGAACGATGGCTAGAGGAAGACGAATATTTTATGAGACAAGCTATCCTCGAAGCAAAAAAAGCACAAGATATTAATGAAGTTCCTATAGGTGCATTGGTTGTTATGGACGGTACAATTATTGCAAGAGCACATAATCTTCGAGAAAGTCAGCAGCAATCTATTTCTCATGCTGAGCTACTAGCGATACAAAAAGCGTGCGAGGTGGAAGGTAGTTGGCGATTGGAAAATTGCGAACTTTATGTTACGTTAGAACCGTGTCCCATGTGCGCTGGAGCTATTTTACAATCCCGTATAAAAAGAGTCGTATTTGGAGCATTTGACCCTAAGGCTGGTTGCTGCGGATCCATTTTAAATCTATTAGATGAACCACGATTTAATCATCGTGTTATCACAAAAAGTGGTGTTTTAAGTGATGAATGTAGTGAATTACTAACAAACTTCTTTAAGCAGTTACGAAAAAATAAGTTAAAGTAAAATGCATAGTTTGTTATAATCTTCATATATACTATTTCTTTCAACTAAGGAGGGTTTTGATGCGTCCGAACCAAATTTCTTTAGAAACTGCCAAAATGATGTCTGAGAAATTGAAAATGCCTATTGAGCATGTTATGCATACACCGCCACACATTTTAATGGCAAAGCTTCAACAAGTGGAAAAACAGAAATCAAATTCTGAGGAAAACGACAAAGAGGCAGAATAGAAACGGTCTAGTTATTGAGGTTTGGTGAAAGAAGCCAAGTTTTCCATAAATCGTTTTTGCTCTACTATTGCAATTATATTGGAAAAGCTCTATACTTGTATTTGCGTCACTATGACGCCTAACTATATTATCAATTTTGCCGTGCTAAGCGGGGAGGTAGCGGTGCCCTGTACTCGCAATCCGCTATAGCGAGGACGAATCCCTTCTCGAGGTTTTAGCATTTTAGGGTCTGACCTAAGTAAGTGGTGTTGACGTTTGGGTTCTACGCAACGGGAACCCGTGAACCCTGTCAGGTCCGGAAGGAAGCAGCAGTAAGCGGACCCTTCCGTGTGCCGTAGAGTTGCCTGGACCGAGCTAACTGCTTAGGTAACGCCTAGGATGCTATTATCGACAGAAGGTGCACGGCATCTTCATTACATATAAAAGCTATTTGGTCTTTTTCCAAATAGTTTTTTTGTTGTTAAGCGTACTATATTTTTTACTTGTGGATACTAGTTGTGTCATGGAAAGAAGCTCAGATCAAGCGCGCTTAATTGCTCCGCGTAAATTGGTTTAAAAAGCTGCATAGAAGCCTATTCAAGCAGTTCTTCGCTCGAGGTCAAATAACCTGCCAGAACATTTGCTGGTCGCTGGTGATCTTAGGCGCTTGCGCTTTTGCTCCATATAATATTAAACTAGTCCATATTTTTAGCAATTCATTTTGTAAATGTTCAACTCAATCGTTATAATAAGAAGGAGTAAGTTTTTTTGAGCGATTGTTTTAAAACAAAGATGTGATCTAGTAAAAGGGAAGGGTGCGCCATATGAGCTATCAGGCACTATATCGAGTTTGGCGTCCAACATGTTTATCTGATGTTGTTGGGCAAGAACATATAACAAAAACCTTAAAAAATGCGTTACTACATCAGAAACTCTCCCATGCATATTTATTTACTGGACCAAGAGGAACTGGGAAAACAAGTGCCGCAAAAATTATTGCTAAGGCAATAAATTGTGAAAAAGCACCGACAGAGGAACCTTGTAATGAGTGTGCTTCATGTAAAGGTATACAGGATGGTACCATTGTTGATGTAATGGAAATTGACGCAGCAAGTAATAATGGTGTTGATGAAATCCGAGACATACGTGACAAAGTAAAATTTGCACCTAGCGCAGTACCTTATAAAGTTTATATCATAGATGAAGTTCATATGCTTTCTTCAGGTGCATTCAACGCTCTCTTGAAAACGTTAGAAGAACCTCCGAGGCACGTTATATTTATATTAGCTACAACAGAACCACATAAAATTCCCTTAACCATAATTTCAAGGTGCCAACGATTTGATTTTAAACGTATTAGCTCACACGCAATGATGAACCGGATGAAGGAAATCATTGAAACTTCAAATGTGATTGTGCAAGAGGAAGCCTTATCTATGATTGCTCGAGTATCAGAAGGTGGTATGAGAGATGCTTTGAGTTTATTAGACCAAGCGATATCATATGCAGATGGATCAGTGACTCTTGAAGATGTTCTTTCTATTACTGGCGCAGTATCCCAACAGCTTTTTTACAGTATTGCATATGCTATGAAAAATGGAGACGTTGCAACTGGGTTGTCTGCAGTAGATACAATTATACGAGAAGGAAAAGATCCTAATCGTTTTCTAGAAGATTTGATTTTCTTCTATAGAGATATACTTATGGTAAAAGCAGCTCCTAACTTAGAAGAAAGTAAAAATAGGCTGGAAATGGATGATGAATTTAAAGAAATATCTGAAAAGCTAGACCAACCATATATTTATTCCATAATGGATCAATTAAATCATTATCAACAAGAAATGAAATGGTCAAATCATCCAAAAGTATTTTTAGAAATGTTTATCGTTCAAGCTTGTCAGCTATCAAAAGATTCTACTTCAAGTTCTGTGGACCAAAGTGAAACGGTACAATCTTTATTAAATAGAGTTAATCAGTTAGAAGCAGCTCTCCGTCGCATAACGACGAATCAAGGAGTAGAAGGCTTACAAGGGGAGCGGAGTTCTGAAGCACAACGTCCAAAACCAAAGGCAATACAAGCAAGTGGGAAAAGTCGTGCTCAAATCTCAAAAGTGAAGGGGATGCTTCAGAAAGCATCAAAACAACACTTGCAATCGTTACATAGCCAATGGGGTCAAGTGATGGAAAGTGTGAAACAACAAAGCGTTCCAGCCTCTGCATGGTTAAATGATTGTAAACCTGTTGCATGTTCAGAAAATGATTTTGTTCTAGCTTTTAAAAATGAAATGCATCGTGATATGATAGATGATAAGTTCCGTGATTTAGTTGAACAGACTGTTTCCTCTCTTATGCAAAGACCGATGCAAGTTAATGCATTACTCGTATCTCATTGGGAAGAAACAAAAGAAGCTTTTTTAAAGGAACAAGATAATTCAAGTAGTCAGCAAGATGGAGCAAAATCTCAAAAGGAAGAAAGTCCACTTATCGAAGAAGCTGTGAAACTTGTTGGGCGAGATTTAGTGGAAATTAAAGAATAAATTAAATATTGTCCACAAATTTGTGGAGAAAGGGAGGGTATTACAATGAAAAATATGGGAAATATGATGAAACAAATGCAAAAAATGCAACGAGATATGGCGAAAGCGCAAGAGGAATTAAAAACTGAAACAGTAGAGGTGTCAGTAGGTGGAGGAATGGTTACTGTAATCGCTACTGGAGAAAAAAGAATTCAAGATATTAAAATTAATGAAGAAGTTGTAGATCCTGACGATGTTGAAATGTTGCAAGACTTAGTATTAGCTGCAACGAATGAAGCTTTGGCAAAAGTGGATGAGCTTGTTGAACAAAAAATGGGTAAATTCACAAAAGGAATGAATATTCCTGGGTTATTTTAATTTTTACCATATACAGTGTAAAAGCAAAAAAGACTTGGTTGTTATTCCAAGTCTTTTCTTTATGAAAAATATACTCTTACGTTTTTAATATAATGGTACAATAAAGGAGTACATTTCCACTCTTGATATACCGTTAATATGAGTATAGTAAATATGAAGTGTTTTTATGAAAGGAAGAAAAAAATATGCAATATCCACTTCCAATTTCGAAGTTAATTGAAGGATTTATGCGGTTACCAGGTATTGGACCAAAAACAGCAGCGCGACTTGCTTTTTATGTTTTAGATATGAAAGAAGATGATGTCCTAGATTTTGCGAAAGCGTTAGTCAATGCAAAGAGACAATTAACATATTGTTCCGTATGTCATCATATTACAGATACTGATCCTTGTAGAATTTGTGAAGATAAAGGGCGTGATCAAACAATTCTATGTGTAGTACAAGAGTCTAGAGATGTGATTGCAATGGAGAAAATGAAAGAGTATACAGGCTTATACCACGTTTTACATGGAGCTATTTCTCCAATGGATGGAATCGGACCAGAGGATATTTATATACCAGATCTTTTGAAACGACTGCAAGATGATACGATACAGGAAGTAATTATTGCTACGAACCCAAACATAGAGGGTGAAGCTACAGCGATGTATATATCGCGTCTCATAAAACCAACAGGAATTAAAGTGACAAGGATAGCTCATGGTTTACCAGTAGGAGGAGACCTAGAGTATGCTGATGAGGTAACCTTATCAAAAGCAATAGAAGGTAGACGTGAACTATAAGGGGGCTTACTATGCTTTTTCGAAAAAAAAGAAAAATTAGGAGTCAAGAAGATGAATCCTTGCTTTGGCACTTAGAGAAATTAAAAAAAACGGTTAATCAAAAAGAAAGTTTATTAAATAGTAGTGTCGATTATCACAGCAATGTCCTATATAGTGCAAAACTAGAAAAGGTAAAGTATATGTTTTTATTAAAAGAGGCAAGGATTAGAAAAATTAGAGTTAATAGATGATTTATAGTAATAAAATGGTGAAGAGACTCATACACTCAATTAGGCTTGTACAATAGAAGAATGAAAAAGGACATACTTTTTTATTTTTTTGCTAAGGGAGGCGTGTGAAATGGAACCAGTGGTGGTTATATCTTTACTAGGGGCTTTTATATTTCTTTTATTAATTGTTGGTGCTCCTATGAAACCGTTAAGGTGGCTAGGACAAGGAGCAGTGCGTTTGTTAATTGGAGCACTGTTTTTATTTTTCTTAAATACATTTGGTGGCCTAGTTGACTATAATTTACCGATTAATATATTTACCGCAACAATTTCAGGATTTCTAGGTATACCAGGTATTATTGCATTAATATTCGTTGATATTATGCTTATTTCATAAAATAACCAAGCTAGGTACATTCGTATGATGTAGTAAGTCATCTAATTCGTAGTCGACAGTTTATTTATAAACTGTTGACTTTATTTTTGTCTAATGATATATTATTTATTGTCGCTAAAAACGACAGCAAAAACAATTTAAAAAACTTGTTGACATTAACTTATTATATTGGTATGATATAAAAGTTGCTGCGAAAACAACGATGTAAGTT
>NZ_JBGUAU010000050.1:0-27769 GCF_041820985.1 Evansella sp. AB-rgal1 | reverse complement strand
ACAATGGCACGAAGAACCTTCGTGCCATTGTAATATGCGAAATATACTATGGATCTAGTGGCGAAAGATGTTTGATTTATCGTGTGAATTCGTCTGTGAATTGACGTTTTTCACCTGCAAAGTAAACCATTTATCAAAAGTTGACGGGGTTTCTATTTATACTTCCATAATAATTGGTAAAATCATAGGCTTTCGTTTTGTTTCTGCATATAGAAACGGTCCTAACAAATCGGTAATTTCATTCTTAATTTCAGACCATTGTGTTACTTTCCTATCCATTAAGTCATTCAAATGGTGGGTCAGTTTTTCTTGTGCTTCATTAATCAAATCTCCAGACTCACGCATATAAACAAACCCACGAGAAATAATATCTGGTCCTGCTGTTACTTTACATTCTTTCATATTGAGAGTAACAACCACTACAACAAGCCCTTCTTCAGAAAGTATTCTTCTATCCCTTATTACTATGTTACCTATATCGCCAATACCACTTCCATCTACATATATAGAACTAGCTGGTATTTTTCCTGCTAATGATCCTTCACTTTTATCTAAAGCCAATACATCACCGTTATCCATGATAAAGCAGTTTTCTTCTAATACACCACAACTGGTAGCTAAGTGAACGTGCTGTTTTAACATACGGTATTCCCCATGGATCGGCATGAAAAACTTCGGATTCATTAATCGAATCATTAGTTTTTGCTCTTCTTGTCCACCATGCCCTGACGTATGAATATCATTCAAAGCACCATGAATTACCTCTGCACCAACTCGGTATAATTGATCTATTATTTTATTTACACTAATCGTATTTCCTGGGATTGGCGATGCAGAAAACACAACTGTATCTCCAGGAATAATTTGAATTTGTCGGTGTCTACCATGGGCAATACGAGAAAGAGCTGCCATTGGTTCGCCTTGACTTCCAGTACAAAGAATCACTACTTTTTCACTAGAGATCTTATTCAATTGGGAAGAATCAATAAATGTATCTTTCGGTACTTTGATATACCCTAACTCTAGAGCTAATTCAATTGCTCTATCCATACTACGTCCAAACACAGCAACTTTTCTTCCGTACTTCACAGCCGATTCCACCGCTTGTTGTAGTCGATAAATATTGGATGCGAACGTAGCAAAAATAATTCTACCCTCTACATTTTGAAAGATTTGATCAATACTTTCTCCTACTTTCCGTTCAGACATCGTAAACCCGGGAATTTCACTATTTGTACTATCCGAAAGTAGACAGAGAACGCCTTCTTCTCCGATTTTAGCCATTTTCGTTAAATTTGCTGGATCTCCAACCGGTGTAAAATCAAACTTAAAATCACCAGTATGAACTATATTTCCTGGAGGAGTCTTTACAACGATACCGTAAGAATCAGGTATACTATGGGTTGTCCTAAAAAAAGAAACGGATGTCTTATTAAATTTAATAACTTCATCTTCTTGAATTTCTATTAATTGTGCTTCTCTTAATAATCCATGTTCCTCTAACTGATTACGAATTAATCCTAATGCTAATTTACCTCCATAAATAGGGATATTGATCTCACGAAGTAAATACGGTATTCCCCCAATATGATCCAAGTGACCATGGGTAATAAATAAGCCTTTAATTTTATCTACATTTTTAACTAAATATGTATAGTCAGGAATAACATAATCAATTCCTAGCAATTCATTTTCTGGAAACTTTATCCCCGAATCAATGATGATAATTTCATCTTGGAATTGTACTCCATACATATTTTTACCGATTTCTCCCATGCCTCCAAGGGCGAATACAGATACTTGATGGTTTTGTACTTTCATATTTTTCTCTCCAATTTATCTTATAATATTTAATAAGCGATAATTTCGCTTAGAATAGGTTTCGTTAATTTCCTCTTGGAACACATACTTAACTTCCTTCTTTTTTATTATCCCCATGCTACTATGTATTAAAACGAGTTTCATTGCAACTATTCTCAACTTCATTTATGGGATATCTTGTCCTTATAATTCCAATTATACATTATTTTTGCTCACTATGTGGATTTTCAAGAGTTTCTATAGTTCCTACTTGATCTTCATAGCTGTGATATACGAAACGTAAGAGTTTAGACTAAATGAGAGAAATAGGTTACAATGACCTCACTACTAGAAAAAAGTTATATAAAAAATAGGTAGCAACTTCATATTTCCTTCACAAATTTCTTTTATACTAACTAGAGGATATTAATAGATAAGGCGGTGACACATATGAAATGGAAAATAACTTCGGGTATTGGTATGATTGCTGTTATTATCGTTGTGTATATGTTTGCAATGAACGAAAATAATCCGCAGATAACAGTGGATACAGCGGAACTAAAAGAATTAGTACACGAGTATAGCGTTGGTAATATAACCAACGAGGTTGCATCTATCACTGGTACAGAACTTATTGTAACAGATAGTGAAAATGAGCAAACGATTTACTCCTTACCTGAAAAGGAATTCTTTGTTTCTATTGCTCCCTACATTGATCAAACCCATCCTTGAACATTCCATAACTTGACAGGTTGTCAAGGTGAACTAGTAGAAAAAGAATTCGAAGTATTTATTGAAGATCTTGATGGGAAAGTAATTGTAGACGAAACTATGGTCTCTCTATCTAATGGGTTCTTAGATTTTTGGTTGCCAAGAAATGAAACGTACAAAGTAACAATTACGTACGAAGGAAAAGTAGTAGAGTCTGAAATCTCTACATTTGAAGATGACGCTACTTGTATTACAACAATGCAGTTTTAACATTATTTCTTAATTAAAACGAGGGGTGCAGAGTATTCATTGCTTACCCCTCGTTTTTTCATGAAAATATATAGTTACTAGGTCTGTATTAGACAATTATTATCTCACAAATATCGGCAACGATATGGAGAATTTACTACCTTTGTCCACTTTACTTTCGACCCAAATTTCACCATCATGACCTTGAACAATTTCTTGTACAATTGCCAAACCTAGACCTACCCCATTCCGTTTTACATCACTGGACAAAGAAATACCTTTGTAAAAACGTTCAAATATATAAGGCAAATTGTCTTCTCTTATTCCAACACCATTGTCTATTACTTCTAAAATCATGTGATTTAAGGATGTATCAACTTTGATATTCAAGGAAACCTTACCAGTCTCCTTTGAAGTGTGTTTGATCGCATTGGATATTAAGTTTGAAAACACTTGGTCCATACGCCCAATATCAATATAACTGTAAAAACTTTGTAATTCACCTACATTTCCCAGGCATTCGAACTGTCGTCCTCTTTGAGATACTTCAAAAATGAATTTTTGATATATTTGATTGAGCCAGGACTCAACTTCCATCTCTTTTTTGTTTATGCTTGCTTTCTCTCTTTCAATAAGTGTTAAATCAGATAAATCATCTATCAAACGATTTAGAATGGTGACTTTATCCATAACACGCTGATGATAGTCTTCGTCATTTGCTGTAATGATACCTTCCTTTACCGCTTGCAAATAGCCATATATTAACGTTACTGGAGTGCCCAACTCATGAGCAATATTTGATAACATACGACGCCTAGACTCCACCATATTCATTAAGTCATTATTCATCTGAGTTAATTCTTCATTGGCTATCTTCAACTCTTCTGTTCTTTCTAGTACTTTTTCCTCCAAATGAAGATTCATCTCTTTTAATTCTGTATTCAATGTCTTTATTTTCACTAATGTTTTTACTCGCGAAATCAACTCTTGTTTATCGCAAGGCTTTACTAAATAGTCATTTGCACCAACTTCAAAAGATGCTAGTTTATCATGTAGTTGATTCTTTGCAGTTAACATCAGAATTGGTAACTCCATTAAGGAATACTCTTGGCGTAATTTTTCACAAACCTCATAACCTGACATACTAGGCATCATAATATCAAGGATAAGCAAGTCCACCGAATTACTACGAACTAATTCTAGTACTTCACTCCCATTGGTTACCGTGATAATCTCATAGTCTTCTAATTTTAATTGGTTCACCAATACCTGTAAGTTTATAGGTTCATCATCGGCGATTAGTATTGTCGCAGTTTTAGTTGAAGAAGTTTCACTCTTGGTAAATCTTATCTCTGTATCGATTGGTGAGTCGAATGTATAGGGGGTATCTTCTATTTCATCCTCTTGATGATGAATCGGTAGCTTTACGATAAAGGTAGACCCTATTCCTTTATCTGAAGTTACTTCAATTGTACCATCATGGAGATCAACAAGTCGTTTCGTGATGCTTAACCCAATACCTGCTCCTCCTACCTCTCTTGAGAGTGATTTATCAACTTGCTGGAAAGGTTCGAAAATCAGATCTAGTTGTTCTTTCATTATCCCCTTCCCAGTATCAGCTACACTTATTTTCACGAAGTCACCTTCTATATCCCCAGTGATCACTACCTTTCCTTCATCCGTGTATTTAATGGCATTTCCAAGTAAATTATAAAATATCTGTTGAAGTCTGTTTGGATCTGCGTAAACGAAAGGCAAGGAATGATCAATCATGTTGATAAGTTTCATTTCTCTAGATTTAAGGAGTGGTTTACAAATAACAAATACAACATCCACAACTGCCTTTATATTCACTGCTTTTTTCTGGAGATCGAGAGTTTCATGTTTTAACTTGGAAAAATCTAAAATATCATTTACTAATGTTGTAAGCCTATTTCCACTAGAAATAATCATAGACAACTGATCTTTCATATTATGTGATACATCTCCTACTACACCATCACGTAACGACTCCGCAATCCCTATCATCCCATATAAAGGGGTGCGAAGTTCGTGTGAAGTAATAGCCAGAAATTCATCCTTTAATTCATCTGCCTTCTTTAAGTTTTTCATAGCAAGTGTCTGACTCTCCCTTGCATTCTGTTCAGCCTGCTCTTTCTCTTTTCGGATTATATTAAACTTATCTGCCAATGCGAGGGATAGTAAAACAACTTCCACTGTTAAAGCACCTTGCCCAGCATACTCTGTAAAAACAGTATATGGTAAAATGGCAGCTCTTTCTAAAATCGTTATAAACACACCTACTAAAAAAATGAGCCAACCTAAGATAAAAAAACGTGCCTGACGAGCGCCTCGTTTTAAACAAATAAATGCAGCTAGTAAAACAGATAAGAATGTACTCCCCGCAGCTAATACCATAAAATTTAGTGCGAAATAATAGTTAAAAAAAACAGTGATTAAAACGATTCCATTTAGCCCCATTAACCAATAAGAAAGCTTTTGAAAGAGAGGTAAATATTGATTCGTATCTAAGAAGCTACTTGTAAATAGCAAGATAAAAATACACCCTACACTAACCAAGATTGGTGGTGAAATGATATTCCATTGTGGATAATTTGGCCATATATATTGAAAGGCTATTCCATTAATGGCCATTTTACCTAATAACGTGCACAGAATCACGATAACGTAGTAAAAATAACTTTTCATTTTTAAACTTATAAATAAAAACAGATTATACAGAATCATTACCAATACTATTCCGTAAAACAATCCGAGTAACATAAACTCACGTTGACTTTTCTCCATAAAGGAATTATTATTCCATACTGTAATTGGAGGATGAAGGTCTCCACCACCTGAAGCAAAAGCGTAAAAAACCTTCGTTTCATTAGGTTCTATATCAATAGTAAAAATAAAATGACGATGATTTATTTCCCGAGTTTGGAAGGGAAAGGATGATCCTGTATGCTGAAGCTTTGTTAATCCAGACGCATCTTCCGAATATAGGATAAGTTCAAAGATCTGTTGAAAAGCAAATTCTAATAGCCATTCACTCTCATTAGATTCATTATGTACTTCAAATCGTAACCACGTATGTGTTTCAAAGAATCCTCCTAATTGACCTACATTAGTAGAATGTACAAACTTGTCAGCCAATTCGTCTGAGATAACGTCGTGAATTTCATAATTTTTGTTATTGTCTTGAAGCAAAAAAAGGGTTGGATATACGTCAACCTGACCTGTTTCAGAATGAAGAGAGAGAGAAGTACTCTCGCTTCCCTTCACTTCTATTGTAGAGGAAAGAAAATACGTTAATACGATAAGGAAAAACAAAATAGTATATTTACATATTTGCTTATACAAAGAAGTCACCTCTACTGCTGTTATATGGTATTTAAGAGACAGTACACTTTAATAAAGTTACATCTTCAGCTAATGATATAAGTAACTTAATGTATTTTTGCAAGACGGATTTATATAGAAAGAGTGGTATTACATGTGTCTAACACCTTCTCATTTTTTACAATTTATGTAAGTTACAGTATTGTCTTTAAGAATTAATTTCGTTTTTAAGAATATGAGTGTTCTAGCTTCCGTGTTCTTAAGTCTACTCTATTATATTCAGAAAAATCAATCAATGTTTTTTATATAAACTACCCTTCCTATATTACAAAAGGCAAAGACGCTTGAATATATACTAACCCCAAATAGAAGGGGATTAATGTTACCATTAGAAAGTAATGTTAAATGAGAGTGAAATACGTATATATTTGGAATGAACGAAGTGATAAAAATAGAGAGTTCCAACTACTTGTTAGGCGTAATTTTTCTAGAGTTGACCTCTCGTGGTCAGTGTGTTCGGATAACAATAAAACTTACTTAAATCCTTTATATCTTGCTGTTTATATACCTTTTCTAAAGGTCGACGAAGAAAAAACGGCATGAAGTCTTCGTGCCGTTTTTAATCTGCGAATTATAATGTGATTTCGGTTGTGAAAGTTGTGTTATTTATCACGTGAATTTGCGTGCGTTTTTCCGTTTTGCACCTCTGAAGTAAACCTGTTAATATAAAACTCCCTGTTCTCATAAGGCGGTTTACAATATTAGTACTTAAGCTTCCACTTCTTCCACAGCTTCTTTTTGTTTTAATATCTGACGAACTCCTAGGAATAATCCATACATTTCTCCATTTATGTTGAATAAAAACCGTATTGGTGTTTCCGATTCATTCAGTTCAATAGTAAACAGATGTTCCCCAACAGATCGCATAGGATAGGATGCGCCCTCCATTGTTAAGTGTAGTTTTCCTTCCTCTTTTGTAACAGACATCTCGGCACCTTCACCTGATTTGAAGTTCCCAACATATTGTTCTAGTTCATCACTGTTAATTTCAAAATCTGTATACGTTGCAAGAGGTTTCTCTGGAGATACTTCTTGAACTGCATTAAATGCTGCTACCATTAACTTTGCTGCTGGAACACCCGCCAAATTAATTAATACAACACTTGCTAAACCTTTTTCTGGCACCACACCAAAATTAGAGGATACACCTTTTAGACTCCCTCCATGCTCAACAAGAGTTCCACCCATATAATCGGGTGTTATCATTAATCCATATCCATAATATTTGTTTTCTTGATACGGAACATGAGGATGAATCATTTCTTGCACACTTTCAGGAGTTAGAATTCTATTTTCCCCTACTGTTCCTCCATTGCGGAAAATCTCTGTATAAGACAGCATATCGGCTAATGTGGAACGAAGGAAGCCACCAGCATACATTGTATAAGAATCCCACCAGGCTTCGGAAGCGTACACTTCTTTTTCTCCTTTATTTTCCTTTGATGCGTAAATCACTGTCACCATCGGAGAATTTAATACAGCATTGATATCAAAAGTACTGTTTTTCATACCAACTGGTTTTAATATGTTCTCTGAAACATACACATCATACGGAGTTCCACTCACTCGCTCTATAATAGCCCCTAATAAAGCATACGAATCGTTTGAATAGCTAAATTGTGTTCCAGGTTCCCCAAGCAACTCAATATCTAACTCACCTATATATTTCATCATTTGTTCGTAGTTATCGATAGGATCACGTTCTTTCAATCTAGCACGCTGTTTTTCCGAAATAGAAGAATCGTTCTCCATCGTACGTCTCATTGTATGATATAACGTAGGTAATGGTGGCAATCCGGCAGTATGTGTTAGAAGATGATGAATAGTAACCTTTTCTGTATGTTCCTTGTTACCAAGTATTAATTCAGGAAGATATGTAATTACTTTGTCTTCAACAGTTAATCTTCCAGCTTCCTGCAACTGCATGATTGCAACAGCAGTAAACGACTTTGTAATGGACGCAATCCCAAAAATGGTATCGTTTGTCACCTCAAGGTTTTGCTCCATATTACGGTGTCCATAGCCTCGTTCGTATATTACCTCTCCGTCTTTCGCAACACCTAATGCAGCTCCAGGTACTTTATTTTTACTTATTATTTTGTTTGCATAATCTTCAAAATTCTCAATCCACTTTTGATTCTCCATTATGTCACTCCACTTTCTTTGCATTTATTCCTCTACTCTAATATACGATATACCCCATTGAAATCCTCTAAATTTTCAGAGTTTTGTTTTTGTGAGTTTTACTCTAAGTAGATTAATAACTTAAATATTTCAGAGAAAATTATGTTCTAGTCTTTAAATAGAATTTTAAAATAAAGGAAGCTCTATAGCTTTTTCAACATAAACACCCACATAAACGTAAGGGACTGTTTTAATACTTTCGGTAATTGGGAAAGGTGGTGTTCATTGACTCCTCTTTTGTATATTCCTTGTCCGTCAACTATCTCCCACCCATTTTCAAGTGCAAGTAATTCTAACTCCCAGGGCATCATCGTATTAAACACGACTGGTTCGCCATATAACCTACGATAGCTGTTTCCTCTTGGTGCAGCGGTAGGTCCAAGAATTCCTAAGCACAATAAATGATCTTTTTTTAGGACTCGTTTCATCTCTTCCAATGCTGCTAAAGGGGATTCGGTCCACTCAATGGAGTTGATTGCCATTAAACCAGAGAAGGACTCATCCTCAAAAGGTACATTCGTTAAGTCTCCTTGTAAAAAGGAAATGGTTTCGGACCCTCTCAAGGACTTTGCTTTTTCAATCATTTCTTCCGATAAATCTACCCCGACTACTTGATAGCCAGCTTGACCTAGCTTATAAGATCCGTATCCATCACCACATCCTAAATCTCCTATGTAACTACCTTGAGGAATATGTTTCTGGATAAACGGAACAATGGATTTACGGCTTCCATTTTCCCACATACCTTCACTGCTTTGATTCCAAAAATCAGCTTTTTCATCCCAAAGATTCTTCGCTTCTTTATGCCAATCAAATGAAGTCATTTTCACATTTCACTTCCTTTCTTTTTTCTATAATTTTATGTATCAGTTTTCTAAGCATATACTATCATTTTCATGTAACTTCTGCCTAAGGCGAGTCCTCGGACAACCTCTTTTATGCTCGGATTTGCTTTTTTTATGCGCGGCTTTGACACTTTTATGCGTGGGTACCATTCTTTGTGTTTTGTTCACACTAAAGGAGCAAGCCACAAGGGTTGCTCCTACAAGATAGTTCTATTACCTTCCTACCATCAATCGTACTTGTGCTAAGTTACTGAGCACTATAAACACTATTTTTCATAAGACGTGTTTCCTTCCCTTCAACAGCCTGCTTCCCTTGTTCGATACGCTTAATATCTAGCTGTAAGAATATAGAAATGACTGCTGCCACTAAAATTAATCCAGTAAATACATAAAATACAGGAATGTAGCTAGCGGTATTTTCACGTATTTGTGATACAAGCAAAGGACCTAAAATCCCACCTAAGGACCAAGTCGTTAATAGAAAACCGTGGATAGCACCAAGTTGCCTCGTTCCGAAAAGATCTCCGATGAATGCTGGTAAATTGGAAAAACCGCCACCATAGCAACTTACTACGATAAAGACAAATGCCTGGAACAATAACACATTTGTGATATTTGGCATGGTGATAAACGCAATCAACTGCAGTGCAAAGAAAATAATGAACACGGTTGGACGGCCAATATAATCAGAAATAGCAGCCCAAGCAAGTCTTCCACCACCATTAAAGATCCCCATGATACCAACCATTGTTGCTGCACCTGCGGCTGATAACCCCACTACTTCCTGTGCCATTGGCGAAGCTACGGATATCATCATGATCCCAGCTGTAACATTAATGAGCATCATGCTCCATAACATCCAAAAGCGTCTTGTTCTCACTGCTTCCCGTGCAGTTAACTGAGACAGATCTTTTTTCACTACTTTTTTCCCAGATTCGATAGCCTTTTGCATTCCCTCTGGCATCCAGTCTTTCGGTGGTGGTGCAATATAAGAAGCACCTGCTACCATCAATAGGAAGTAACTAATTCCCAAAAGATAGAATGTAGTAGATATCCCCACAGCTCCCATTAACGCTGCGGCAACAGGGGCGGTTATCAATGCCCCTGCACCGAATCCTAATACTGCCATTCCAGTTGCTAATCCACGCCGGTCCGGAAACCATTTCACGAGAGTGGAAACTGGTGCAATATAACCAATTCCCATTCCTAATCCACTAGCTACTCCGTACGTTAAAACAAAAAGTGTAAGAGAATCAATGGAAACCGCTACTCCTGCTCCCGCTTGCCCTAAACCAAAGAGAATAGCTGCAACGATAGCAGACTTCCTCGGACCTTTTTTTTCAACAAAAGATCCGAAAAAAGCAGCTGCAATTCCAGCGAGGGCCATCATAATTGTAAAGGACATCGTAATTCCTGTTAATGACCATCCCATCGCATCACGAATGGGATTCGTATACACGCTATATGCGTAAGCAGCACCAATGGAAAGATGAATAGAAATTGCAGACAAAGCAATAAACCATCTGTTTTTTGTGCTTTTCATACAGAATTTCCTCCCCAATAAATATATTAATCTTCCATTGTTGATAAATCCCCAGTTGGTAGATCAAGTTCCCAAGCTTTTAGAACTCTTCTCATGATTTTTCCACTTCTCGTTTTTGGTAGAGACTTTTTGAATTCAATTTCTCTTGGTGCGGCGTGCGCTGCTAATCCCTTTTTCACAAAATTACGAATATCCTCTTCAAGCTCTTCGCTTAATTCATATCCTTCTCTTAAAGCTACAAACGCTTTGATAATTTCTCCTCGGACAGGATCTGGTTTGCCGATAACACCAGCTTCTGCTACTGCTGGGTGTTCAACTAATTTACTTTCCACCTCAAATGGTCCAATTCGCTCTCCAGCTGTCATGATTACATCGTCCACACGTCCTTGGAACCAGAAGTATCCATCTTCGTCCATATAAGCAGAGTCTCCTGATACATACCAATCTCCCGCAAGGAAATAGGACTCATATTTTTCTTGTCGATTCCAGATCGCTCTCATCATGGAGGGCCAACCTTTTTTTATTGCAAGGTTCCCCATAGAATTAGGTGGAAGCTCTTTCCCATTGTCGTCCACAATTGCGGCCACCACTCCTGGAATGGGTTTCCCCATAGATCCTGGCTTAATTTCCATGCTAGGGTAATTACAGATGAGTTGTGCTCCCGTTTCCGTCATCCACCATGTATCGTGAATTCGTTGATTCATGACATCCATTCCCCAACGAACCACTTCAGGATTTAGTGGTTCTCCAACACTTAACACATGTCGTAACGAGGAAAGATCATATTTTTCCAGTACTCTTTTTCCTGCACTCATGAGCATACGAAATGCAGTTGGAGCACTATACCATACAGTGACCTTATTATCTTCAATAGTTTGATACCAATCGTCTGGGCTAAACCTTCCTCCACGGATGACATTCGTAACCCCTACAAGCCAAGGTCCAAAAATCCCGTACGAAGTACCGGTTACCCAACCTGGATCTGCCGTACACCAATACACATCGTTTTCTTTTAAATCGAGCACCCATTTAGCTGTTTGATAGTGCTGAATCATGGCATTATGAACATGTAAAACCCCTTTTGGTTTTCCTGTTGACCCAGAAGTATAATGAAGAATGAGACCATCCTCTCGATCCACCCACTCAATATCTAACTCTCTACTTGCAGTATCAAATTGATCGTAAAAATCAACAATCTTCCCCTCTTCTTTTACGTCGTTTCCAATCAAAAGTACCTTTTCTAGCTCTGGAAGATCCTCGATAGGAACTCGCTCTAATAAGGAAGGAGTTGTAACTAGAACCTTTGCACCACTATCCTCTAAGCGATCTTTTACAGCACCTTCCATAAACGCTTCAAATAGAGGACCAACGATAGCACCTAATTTAATCGTTCCAAGTAATGCAAAATAAAGCTCTGGGGAACGGGGCATGAAAATAAATACTCGATCTCCCTTTTGTACTCCGTTGTTTTTTAGAACATTTCCTGCCTTATTTGATAACTCTTTCATTTCTTGAAACGTATAGTCTTCTTTCCGGTTTTGATCAGAATAATGTAATGCAATAGAATCTTGTTTCCCAGACTCAGCGTGGCGGTCGATGACTTCATATCCCATGTTTACAAGACCTGTTTCGTGCCATGAAAACTGTTGTTCAACTTCGCTCCAATCAAAG
This sequence comes from Evansella sp. AB-rgal1, assembly GCF_041820985.1. NCBI lineage: Bacteria > Bacillati > Bacillota > Bacilli > Caryophanales > Bacillaceae > Evansella > Evansella sp. AB-rgal1. Next base: position 15,361 of record NZ_JBGUAU010000050.1, on the reverse strand, counting down.
GAATTGTATACTTTCTTGTAATCTCCCAAATTACTATTCCCTTTTTTCGCTGCAAGTGTTTTAGATATCATCACGTTACCTCCTTAGTTATTGCACTCAAATTTTGTTTCCTACATTAATTTAAAGCGCTTACATTTTTACATATTAAAAGATAATCTGATCACTTCAAAATACGTACCTACCGATTCCACTATTAACACTATAGAAACCGAATATATAGTTTTCATTGTAAAATACATAGAATTCTTTTTGTTAAAAAATTGACAGAATACAATATAGATAGATAAAATGGAAATGAGATTGATTAGTCTAAAAATTCATAATAGTCTTGAGAGGATGAGGATACTTGGAAAGTAATGTGGTACGTCAGTTTTCTCAATTCATTGAAGATTGGATTCCGAAAGAAGCTTCTATAGCAATTGCTGCTGGAGATCAGTATATATCCTACATCCCAGGAAACCATGATATTCGCATTCATCAAGGACAATCGATTCCTTCTGGGAGTATAACAGAGCGTGTATATCTACATAAAAAGAAAGTAGAATCTCTCGTTGATAAATCGGTGTTTGGTGTACCTTATTATGGAGTAGGTTATCCCATTGAGGATCCTGAGTTAGGATTTCAAGGTGCATTAACGGTAATTCTCCCTCCAGAATATTCTCAAGAAAAGCTGAAACCCTTCTCTTTTATCGTGGGAAGAAGAGATGAAGTATGGATTCCTATTCCTGTTGAAGATATTATTTATATTGAAAGTCATCAAAAGAAAACAATTTTTTACACAAAAGATGGCCATTATAGTTCTAAATTTCCGTTAAAAACACTGGAGTACCGTCTCCCCGACTACTTCATTCGTATCCATCGTTCTTTTATCGTTAATATTTCTTCTATTAATCAGATCTCTCGTGATATGGCTTCCAATTTAGAAGTCCAATTGAAACATTTAGACCAACGACTGACAATAAGCCAAAGCCATGTACTGAAAGTTAGAAATGCTTTAGGATTTTAAATATTCAATTTCATTTCTAACCTATAAATTAGGCGATGAGTTCTGGTATCATCGCTTTTTCTTGTTGTTCTAAGTTGATTCTTCTCCTACTTGTGTTGTACTATTTAACAGGAAATAGAAAGCCTCAAAGGAAGTGAATTATGGAAAGCCATTTATTAGCAAATCTTTATCGGTTAAAGTACATTGAACGGTGGAGTTTAATGAGAAATGTGATGAAAGAAAACGTGGCAGAGCACACGTTTCAAGTAACACTTATCACACATTGTCTTTGTACAATAGCCAATGAAGTATTTCATAAGAACATCAATACTGAGAAAGCAGTAACATTATCGTTATTTCATGATGTAACAGAAGTGTATACAGGGGACATTCCAACTCCCGTTAAGCATCATAACAAGGATATTCTTAAGAACTTTCGAGATATTGAAAAGTTGGCAGCTGAAAGATTAATTAAACAAGCACCAACAGATCTTAAGTCTGTATATGAAAATCTCATCGGAGAGACTGGAAACGAAGAGCTTTCCCCTTACATTAAAGCAGCTGATTTATTAGACGCTTATTTAAAATGCGTCATGGAACTAACTGCTGGTAACAGAGAGTTTGCTATTGCAAAAGAACAGATAGAAAGCAAATTAAAAGAAATATCCATGCCGGAAATTGACTATTTCCTTACACACTTTGCACCTAGTTTCGAGAAAACGTTGGATGAGATTTCGGAGTAGTACGCTAAGAAAAGCGCAATCTAAGCTATACTAAAGGGTTTTCTTCAGAGGTGCAAAACTTAAAAACACAGACATATTCACACGTTAAATCAGACATCTTTCACAACTAAAATCACAGTATCATTTACATATGACAATGGCACGAATCTTCGTGCCATTGTCTCTATATTTACTTATCGAACGCACTCCGTTAGCGAATTAAAAGAAAGTAATTATAGAAAAATTTGCTTTTCTAATTTTTCTATTTTACTTTCAAGTTCTTTTATTTTAAGTTCATACTCCGTTTCTTTAAATATTTTTATTGAGCGGTCAATTAGGCTTTGGATAATAAGTATTGTTATCGGTATTACTAAAATAGTAATCATTGTAAGTTCTATAAACAAATAAATTCCCCCCTTTAACTTTAAAGCTCTAATTCCTTTTTCCAATTTTCTTTAACTATGCACGCCACTAGTTAAATAATGTTAACTCCTTACTTCAGGACTCTGCCATTTAGTTTAACATCATTTTCCAATTCATAGATACAAAAAAAGAGCTACAACTTTGCAACTCGAAATTTTACTAACGCTTACCCGTTTATTTAAGTGTATAGATTCACAATACCTCTAAGATTCTGAACATAATTTTTCTAATTCTTCCAAACATAAGTCTAACCTTGAATTAATAATTTCTCTATTCCCCATCTGTTGAATTGTTTTATTATTTAGAGTATCTTTATTTAATATTTCAACATGCTCATTGGCTTCTTGTAACATCCATAAAGTATATTCATCCATTAATCTCTTATTTTGAATTGTAAATTCATGGCTATTATTATAACAGTATCCTTGTATAAATCCATCAGCTATTTCATAAAGGGTACTAATTTCCTCATTATATGCATTATTTAAATATCTTGGTGCATTTGAAAAAGCAGGCAAAAGAAATTTGTAACAAAAAACAAAGTAAGCTGCATATTTCACATCAAAATCTAATTTTGGAAATGGGTCAATAATGGCGATTTTATCAAGATTCAAAATTAAATTTTCTGGTGTAATGTCTTGATTTACTAGTGAGATTTCTTGAATCTTTTTTCTTCTATTTTCAATCAAAAATGTAATATACTTATTAACTTTGTCTTTGTTAAAAATCAATTTAGAATTAATAAGATTATTCAAAGCTGATAAGTAATAGTTATTATCTTCCTCCCATATTTCATCAATTTTTTTCAGATTACTTCCTTGTAAAAACTCCCCGTTCCAATCTAACCTCCCGAAACCTTTCATGGATATTTTTTTACTGTGTATATTATTAAAAGCTATACCTAATTTTTCACCATAGGAATTTGCCTCAAATGTATTGAGTAACGATAAATCCTTTCCACTTCCCATATAAGTTTCCACTGTAAATACTATATCTTCATCTATAAAATACTGAAAGTAGTTTGGGCAAATATCTCGACAGCTGTTATTTGCGTGTTGGTAATAGGCTCTAGTTGACTCATATTCGGTTTTTAACTCATACTCATCAATTGGTTGGATTTCACCGTAAGCTTCTTTCTTTTTTATTCGTATAACAAGGTCTTGGTCATTTATCCCTCCCACCTTATAAACAGTATGCCAAGCACCTTCACCAACCTTGTTTATCTGTTCCGACTTTATATTTTCAAAATTTAATTTGTTTAATACTTCATTGAGCTTAACATCCATATCTAATTATTAACTCCTTTTTTCAAAGATGACTGCTTAAATGAGCTGCTTTTTCAATAAGAAAGACGGACCAACTTGTTGATACTACAGAATAAAACTTTCTCCCCTCTTCTTTAAACTTAAATTACTTAATAATAGCTTCAATATCTCTAACATAAAGTTCTAAAGTATAACCGTTATCTGGTGAACTACTTTTTCCTCGACCACGATGGGAAAAAGCAATACAGCGTCTCGGCAAAAGTGATGTCATAAATTTAATATAATTTTCTGCTGGTTCAGACAATCCAAGACTAATCAATAGAGGAATATCTTTGCTATTATTAGGATTACTATCAATATAATGTAGTTCTACTTCGTCGTTTTTTATCCAATTTCCCTCCATAAAAACCCTCCTTAAAAATGAAGAAAATAGATTCAAATAGTTTATATGTAGCATTCTTACATGAATCCATTATTAAAGGATTCTTCCCGTTCGCACCACAAAGGCAACGACAGCTTATGATGAACGCTACCCGTTTGTTTAACAGACATGATTGGGTATTTTGCTATAATCGTCGTAATTTATAGTTACCCGAGTATTTTTTATTTAAGTAAAATATTAACCCTAAGTAACCAAATGCTAATATGATGTTTGTCATAATAAAAATCCATAGTTCTGGATTATACCAGTACTCTATTTGTCCCATTATTGCAATAAAAATACCAAGAAAGATGTGTATTTTCCCAGCCCTTTTCAAATAGTTTGGCAAGTTCTCTTCAGAAATACTCTGTATAGTTGCTTCAGAAATAAACAAATTTGGATTTCTTGCATAATGTTCTACAATACCTATTACTACAAAATAAATCCCTAAAAATAATAGAGCAAACATTTCCTTCTCCCCTTATTCATGCTTACATCCTATAAAAAAACATACTAACAAACATTTGAGTTTTTTCAACAATTCTCCCTGTTCGCACCGTTTCGACAACGCCTGTTTATTCCTCATACGTATCCTTTAGTTGAAGAAGAATTTGAATCGGACGATTAGCTAGTTTGAAAGCATAATAGCGACTGTCATAAACAATACAAAAAATAAAAGCCCAAAAACCGAACCATATATCATTTGCTTAAACTTTTTGTCATCATTTTCTTTCCTTGCTTTTTCGCTTTCGTAAAACACCCTAAATATTCCAGCAGAAAATATGGCATCAAATATTTTCCATCCTCTTTTGTTCCCTGAGTCATTATTGTCCTTTTTTAACTCATTATGCTTATTGTTTTCTGACATAGTGACCTCCCTTCAATGTTTAGTATTCTCCCCATTACTTCACTATCTTCTTTACTCTATTTTAAGGTTACCACTAATCCCCTTTTATTTGGTATAAATATGTAAAAAAGCGTCTCTGCTTATTGCAGAAACTGAAACCGTTACTTTAACAAGTTTTTTCTAATCTTTCTCTAAATCATCATCAAGAAATGATTTTTTCTCTTCTTTAATTCCATACTTTTTCTCAATAAATTGACCTAATATGGAAGCGTTACTCCCTCTCCTAACTGCCGTTTCAATAACTATATAAAGAATAAATATCCCAACAATAAACAAAAAGATAGATAACATCGTAATAGAATTCATAGAAAATCCTCCCAAAAAAATATTTATTTCGAATAAATTTTAATTGAAGTAAACCCCATGTTTCGTTTAACATAATTCCCCAATTTGTAGGTACAAAAAAAGAGCTGCAACATGGCAACTCGTATTTTTACTAACGAGCAGATAGTTGAAGAAGCGATGTCTATCTTAATTAAAAACTACTTATTATTTAAATATAGAAGTGAGTTAATTCGCCACCCTATCCCTTCTATATATTTAAGTTCTACTCTCTCTTCTTCGAATTGTCCTGTATCTCCAAGTGGTACATGAAGATTTAAAATTATTGTCGTCTTATCTAATTCTATGCCTTGATAGTTAACTTTTCTCCACTCTAAGATGCTCCCGAAATCAGCATCTGGTTGTGCCATTTTATCATTAAGTTCTATAATCTTTAATTTATTTAGAATTTCATTAACAGCCTGTAATGTATAAGCTTCTTCTAAATATTGGGTTAGTTTATCTTTTTGGTCCAAATCCTCCCCTAGAAACCTGTATTCCTTACCATTATAATCAAACGTTTCGTAATCTTTCATATCTCCACCGCTAGAAACATGGAAGAAACGTTTTTGACCCACAAATAAAAGATTTCTAATATCATCATTAGTTTCTGTTGTATCAGGTATTGGAGAATTTTGTGATTGTTCAAGTTCTTCCATTCTTTCTTTATAAGTGATAATCTCTTCTTCTAAAACAATATTTTTCTCTTTTAGTTTTTCGTTTTCCTCTTGCAAACTCGAAAGTCCATCTTCAGAAGGTACCTCATTATTACAACCAAAGAGAACAAATATGATACATATAGATAAAACTAGCAATAAAGCCTTTTTCATTTTATATTCCCCCTATTACTAATAGTTAAATCAACAGATGTTAACCATAGCACTAAATAAATATTTAGAAATAAATCTCTAAACATCGAACACTAAATAGTCAAGTAGCCATTGTCCATTATACTTAATAAATCCAAAGTTAATGGTATAATGTCCCTCAGAAAAATAAATCGCAAAACCAATTGTCAGTTTCTCATTTTCCATATGATGATAACGATATTCTAGAATTTCTAAGGTATAGTTCATATGGTCAATTTTATAACTATTATCGTTGGAATAGATAATACTTTCTTCCTCATTCACTTGAACGTTCGAAGAAGAAATTGATGTAATATAGTCAAAGTCCTTATTATTTATTGCAGTGAAAAGATCAAAGGCTACATTCATTGTTGTCCTTAATGCTTCTTTTTCTTCGCCGATCTTCTTTTCTAATTCAGATAGTTCATTTTTCATTTGCTCATTAAGCATTTGCACCCGTTCGGCCAATATAATAGCTAACTTTTACTTCTCCTTTTAACAATTTAACTATCCCCGTTACTTCAAGAACACTCTTTCACAATCTTCGTTCAATAACTAATTCTTTTCTAATCAATTGTGAACTCCGCTGTCAAATAATACTTATCAAAGTCCCCTGCCTTTCTAAAGTCGAGTATATCTTTCACTATGCGGTAATCACCAGTATCTAAACCTCCATAGAGCCAATTCCAATCAATTGTCCATTCCCTAACATCTGAAGAAGCCAATTCATAGCCAATATCATCAAAATCACCCTCTTGGGCAACTGGAATTTGATACCATCTACCTTCCATTTTCTTTTCCAATACAAAGTATTCACCATAAATACATTCTTTGACAGAGTTATTCTCAAATATTACTGTCAATCCAGTAGTGGAGACCGTTCCCTCTTTAACAATCATCTCTACTCCATCAAGGTTATTGATAGTTTCATATAATGTAGGTTCCCAGTCAGTTCCTTCAGTGCTATTATTAGAACTTCCGCACCCTGATAAAAGTATTAAGCTCATTGCTATGCAGAATAGTAAACAAAAATATCTCTTCATAAAATCTCTCCCTTTTAATATTAGACGTATAATGTGTGAACTAGGTTTCTTTTATGATGCTAACCCGTTCGTCCTACTGATATCATAGGTCCTATATAAAAAAGGTCAACCAGTCTCTTCTGGTTAACCTTATAATATGATCGCACCTGTTACTTGAATATGAATTAACTCTCGTTCAATACCATTTCAACGTCTTCTCTTAATTGATTTAAAATATTTGTAATTTCATCAATACCTTGTTCCGTTGTTACTTCTTCATAACTAAAAGATACGAGTTCAGCGTAGTATTGTTCTAGAACATTTATTATTGCTTGATTCTTTTGTTTATCATCGATATTCTTCACTTTTTGAAGTTGTGTATTAACAGTTCTCATTGTATCCCCAAGGTACCTGTATCCTTCCTCATAAATATTATCTGAAAGGTAATATAAACTTAAACTTAAACTTAAACTATTTAAATTTAAATGAGTATTGTTTAAAGATTGACGATATAGTTCTTTTTCTCTTTCAGTAAAGTCCTCATCAAATAGTTCCATAGTGTCTGATATATAGTATAAATTATTTATATATTGTTTAAATTCTACATATAAAACCAACTCATTTAAGCGATGATAGCTATTGTTTGTCTTCTGACTTTCATCTAAGAAATAGAGCATAACGCCAATAATTGCAATCAAAAGAACGATAAGTAACATTATTTTCCTTGTCATGATAACCACCAAGTAAGTTAAATCGTAAAATACCTTCTTGTTGAACATTACTCCCCTTTCGTAACACAACAGTATCGCACCCGTTACTTTATTAAGAAACTTATCAATTTGAAATAAAAGGTGATTTATGTATATACTTTGAACTTTCAATTTGATTGATAATAAATGTAGCAATGTCTTGATTCTGTATTTTTCTACCAGGCATATCAGTGACACTTTCTTTTATACTGCCTATCTCTGCACCTTCTACTACAAAGGGCAATCTTATTAAAGTCCAATTGATCTCTTTATTGTTAAATAATATTTCCCATTCTCTTTTCTTATCTCTCATCATTTTACTAAAGAAAACTTCAAACACCTTTGCAGCAAATATATTTGTAAAGTTCTTTCTGTCTCCCTCAATTGTGAGAGAACCACCAGAAACACCTATGTAACGTCTAATATTTACTTCTTTCATCAAAACAAGTAAATTCTTAGTCAATTCACTATACATAGGTGTAGCTCTAACAGGTTGACCAAAGGTATTAACGACAATATTACACCCTTTTATTAGTTTTTTGATAGTTTCTAAATTCTGTATTTCCCCTTTTACTATTTCTATTCCATTATCTATGTATGATGATTTTTCAGGATTCCTTACTAGCATACGAACCTGGTAACCTTTTTGTAACGCTTTATTCGCAATATAACGACCAACTTTCCCTGTGCCACCTATAATGGCTACCTTATCCATAAAACACCTCTCTCCATAAAAATCTTTCTTGTTGAAGTATCCTGCTCCTATAGTAAACAAGGAGTGCGGTTCCCTATTCAAGGGGAAAGCTAATTGTTTACGCAATAAGCACCGAGCTTCTATTAGCTAGTTTACTAGAACAGTGCTCAATTCTCACTATTCAACATTAGCTAATAATTTTTGAATTCTTACTTTTACTTTTTCCGGGAGAGAATTTGCTAATGACCGTTGAAGCAATTCAGTATGATCAAAACCAGTTCGCGTTAAGTAATTTTCGATTTTTTTGACCTTCTCTTCCCTATCTGGTATTAGTTGATATAGGATATACCAGTCTTCTAGCTTACAAAACGGCACCTTTACACCCTTTACAAAATGAAATGTAACGCTATGTTCTTGAAATGGAAGAACATATACTCCATGATCATGCTTTATTTTAAATTCACCCATAACATCCATTGATACATCCATAATGTTAAATTCATAGTTAGAATGTAGTTTGATAAGGATCTAGTGGTTCTACATTCCTCTCAGTTCCTAATAGCCTAAGTTCGTTTAAAACTACTTCTATATCAGACGTATCAACAATAATATCTAAATCATTAACAATATCAATTAATCCGTACTGATTCAAAAGCATAGAACCCCCTATGCCCCATCTTGATTTTGTTTTATTTAATCTATCTGTAATTAAAACCAACGTATCGCTGTTCATTTTCCCCATCCTTCCATCCAGGTCACTGTTTTTCAACTAAGTGCTCCTCTAGTTTAACATTAATTTCCTTTTTATTGGTATAGAAAAAGCACTCCTGCCATATTGCAGAAATGCCACTCGTTAGTTTAATAGCAAATACTAATTTAAAGATTCCCTTTATTGCAATAATTTCTTTTGTTTTTATATTTTTTACCAACTCACTTGTTATTTCACCACTTTCCTCAACACTAAGTACCATGGATGAATGAACAGTAGAATCAGGCTTTACAATTATTGGTGAAGGGTGATATTTACATTTGATTATTGAAGTATTCTCCGTTCGCCACACAAAGACAATTTATGATGCGAATGAACCCGTTTGTTATACATAATGATTTACACATTACATGCAGATTATATAAATGATGGAACATAAGTAATTATTTTTTGTTTTTTAGCTCTAAAAGCGTAGGAGTTATATTTAATAAAATCGATATAATCGTCAAAACCCATAACGCTGTTTCCATCGTAGGCACTACATCTAATAAAGCAGACCAATCTTCCACCTTTACCCAATTTGAAACCATGCTGTATTGTGCAACAAGTGTTAGTGCTGTAAATGATAATCCCATTGCCATTGCCAATTTATAATCTTTACCTGCTCCATACATATAAAGATTCATAAAAGTTGCTACTATAGCTATTAGTCCTAATCCTATCCACATAACTTTACCTCCATTATAAGATGAACGTATGTCTACAAATATATATTAAAAAGTCCAGTTATCTTATTTCGAAATCTGTCTCGTTTGTTGAACATCAGTTAATCATCGCTCTTTCACTATCCTGCCAGTTTCATCTATAAAAGTAGCGACAGCTTCTTATGCTAACGCTCTCCCTCTGTGCAACAAGGAATAGTTATTTTTGAGAAAGATTTTTTAACCACCGTTCATCCCACTGAAAATATAATTCATTATTTTCCCTTTGTAAAAATAAATCTTTAGGATAAGGTAAAGCAAGTCCAGGCATATTACTCGGATTAAAATATTGAAGTTCAGCCGTTTCGTTATCTATTGGATTCAGTTCACCACTTTGAATAACGCACTCAAACATAAAAACGTTATACTCCACTTTATGACCATTAGGATATTGGTAACGAAAGTCTTTTCCTCCAAATACGCCTAATAACTTCTCTGGCACAACATATAATCCTGTCTCTTCCCATACTTCACGAACAACTGCTTCGGCAGGTGCTTCACCAAGCTCAATTGCACCAGCGGGAAGACTCCACTTTTCTCCATTACCTTTGTTTTGTAATAAAATTTCTCCTAAATTGTTTCTAACAATTCCTGCTACACTTGGCATAAAAATCAGTCTATTACCAACTTTTTCTCGGAGGTTTTTATAATAATCTGACATTCTCATTTTTCACCCACCTTGAGTTATTTGTTTCTATAAATAAATTCTCACTGATTTACAAGATTACCTGTTTTTGTTCAACTAAACTCCCTTCTTTTAGTACATTCCTTCACAAAGTCTGTATATTCCATTATTTATTTTAACATAAATATCCAAATCCATTTCTTTCACATTAGAATTCACATAGCAACTCACAAGATGGAAATAATTATTTTCCACCTATGTGAATTGGGCTGTAAATTACTTTGTATTTTCACATCTATTTAATGATAAAACACTGATATAACAAGAAAAATCACATGTGATTTCTATTGTGAAATGCATGTGGTTTTGCTTGCGAATGGCTTGTTTGCACCCCTGAAGTAAATCCGTTAAAGCTTACTGGTGGATTGTGCTTTTTGTGCATTAATTTAATCGTTCCTACTCTGCCAATGTAAATCTCCATTCTCAATGGTATCCAAGTACTGAACCTCGTTTAATACAAGATGGGACAAGCTCCCTGACACAGTAGTATCCCAATAACCTTTTTCAAATATTTCTATGGCTATCACCATACTTCCATTTGCCATTATCCTCAATGTATGAGTATGATCCCCTCTCTCTCCCTCCGCTATTTCCCCAAAAGGTACTTCTTCCAATTTGACAGAAGATAAATCAGCTAGAATGTTCGAAATCGTCTCATCATCCTCCACTATTACATTATCTTTCATACGATTATCCTCGTACCTAGATACAGATATTCCATCCACATCACGATCCTTAAGTCTTTCTAAAAGCAATTCCTCAAACGTTGTGTGTGGGTTTCTTTCTATATTATAGGTAACCCCTTCCTGGAAAATCATAAATGATTCAGCGATTTTAATAATTTCTTCTATGGGTAATGATTCGTTTTCTTTAGCAGTGACTTTAAATTCTCTTAATAACCCTTCTTCCTCCCATGAGAAAAATTGAGTAGAACTACTTTCACCAGTCGTTTCATAATATTTCCCCTCTAACCTATCGCCAAATTGGATTATTTCATCATAGCGATCAATTTCTTCATACTGTAGCTTATAAGGATTCCCTAGATAAACTTGAAATAATCTTTCCGACTCATCGTGAGAGAAGTAGTCAATATACCCCAAGATGTGTTCCAAGTCATTTGCATTTACATGTACAACTTCCCCGTCTTCTAGTCTAATCTCACCGCCTATGAATTCTGAATACTCCACTTCATGAATGTCAAACGGAGCATACGTCGGAAGCATGATAGTCCAATCAAATTTACCTAACTCCTCCATATTTCTAACATCTTCTTCCATTAGAAAAGCTGGTGTTCTGTTGTTTTCAAGAATTGGTAATATAAAAATAATAAATGCAAGCAATGCAGTTACTGACGTCCCCCCCACAGATAAGAGAAAGCCTTTCGTACTCTTCCACCTTTTTTCAGCACTAGTTTCATTTCCTTCATTTATAATCTTATTAAGCATCCGTTGTTTCTTCCCCTGATCCAGTTTCACTTTCGGCAAGGAATATAGCTTCTTCTCCATTTTTTTACTCATAGGAAATACCTCCTAATCGTTTTTCTAATGCTTGTTTGGCACGATAATAAGTAGAATGTACTTTCCTTTCACTCCATTGTAGGATGGATGCTGTCTCACTTACGGAAATCCCTTGTACTCCTCTTAATATCAAAACATCCCGATAGGAATCTTTTAGTGATTGAATTGCATCGAAAAACTCTTTATTCTCTTCTTTCAAATCTAGTAACTCCTCAGGTGACATATCAGATCGAGGTTCATGTTTTTCATGAAAAGAAATAACTGATTTCCACTTTTGTCTCGTTCGTCTCCTCATTTCATCGATGGCTAGATTTCGGGCAATGCTATACAACCATGTTTTCGGATTTGCATTCCCTTCGAATGAATCAAGTCCTTTCATAGCCCGAATAAAAACTTCTTGAACAATATCTTCCACATCCACATCCCCGAAACGGTAGATCAAAAAGTTATAAATATCATCACTATAACAATGAAACCATTCCGTGATTATTTCTTTTTTATCCATATGGTCTCTCCTCTGCTGTTTTTCTTACTATAGAATTAGACGGTGTGCATTTGGAGTTCTCGCAGTATTAATAAATTAATTATTATGTATTAAAAAAGACATGAAAAAAAAAGCTTAGAATTTTGTCTAAGCCATTTATCAGATAAAACTAGTATACTGTAAAAACATTCTATAAACTGTTAAAAGTAAAAAGTTGATTAATTTGGTTCCCACCTAAAAAATGCCCAACCTGCAATTACAGACCCTTCCATATTCAGTGGTTCTGGATGATATAAATACTGCTCATCTACGGAAGATATCAAGGGGAAGTCAGCAATCACTTCGGTACATGCATCACTTAACCTATCTTTCTCTTCTTCTGTAGGTTCTTGGTCGAAATAGCATATCCATTGAAGGTGACTTTTATTGACTATTTTACTTTTTAACCCCTTTAAGTTCTTTGGAATTGCTCCGTGTAGTGCACGATGGGAGCTTAGTATTAATAACGTATTTACTTCCACTTCAAAGCCCCTTTCCGTTTACTGATATTGTTTAGGAACACTATGTTGTATGTATTTCATAAACAAAGTAAGAAAAAAGTCTATATCCAATTGGGATAGTTGTTAATAATGCTAACCATAAGTTATCGGTAAAGAGTAAAAATAGAATTGCTATTATAATCGATAGAACAAACATGAAATTACCCGAAAATCCGTTTAATGGGTAGTTATCTAAGACAAAAGATTTTGGGCCCTTTAAATCTTTCGCATAACAGTGCTCATGATAAGCTGTAACGGAAAATATTATAGTTGTAGTTACTAATTCATGTCTATTCTTTATCTGATCCGAACACTTTTCACAAAAAATTTTTTGTTTTTTCATCCTAACCTCCAATATCGAACTTATATTTTATTTACGGGGAAACTTATGAATAAGTTTCATGTCATTAACTACAATCAACAAGCAATCAAAGTCCTTCTTCCTTTTTTCCGACAAATGAATACTCTTCCTCAAAACACATGAACCAGTATCCAAGCTCGTCTTGTTTGCATATAGCTTTTCTTTCTTCTTTCATACCGCTTTGGTCAAAATAAAATCCACAAACTCTCTCTAATTTATATTCTTCATCATAATAACGATACACCATAAGAACATGGGAGCCTTGTATACTATTTTTAGCCTCTACTAAACGGTTCAAGTAACTTATTCTCTCTCCTGATTTCACATATTGTATTCCGATTACATTGTGAGGTACATACCCTTCTTCCGTTTCTGAAAACAATTTATGTATCGTTTCTTCATCCCTACTCCATTGGCTCTCTCTTTCTAGATGTAATGCCAAATAGGCGTAGTTTTCTATATCAATCCGGTGATCCCACTTCCACCAAGATAAGTCCATTGGTCTAGACCGTCCTTTTTCTCTATCAAACTTAGAATCCTCAATAAACGAATCAAATCCAAGCATTTCACCTAAATTAGCAAAGTAATCAATTTCCCTCTTTGTCATCATCGATCGGTTATGATCATTTAGGAGATTCATTCTACGATAATTTCTCACATATCCTTCAAAAAACGGAACCAAATCTAATCTCTTTTCCACAGTTATCCCTCACTACTATTTGTGATGATGTAAAACAGTATCCTAATTATACCATTTTTGCATTCCCCGCTAGCATAAAAAGATTATCCATGTTTTTCTACTTCCCTTTTATAAAATATAATGTTATACTAATCAAGCGATGAGCTAGTTTGCATAAGACGAGATTGACCTGCCTTTTAGGCAGCACTATGTGGAGTGCGGTCTCTCGCGGCAAAATGACGGAAGACGCCCTTTTTTAAAGGGCGTCTTTTTCTATTTTTGTAATTGAAAATTTCTTTTACGAAGTACTCGTCCAAAGTCTAGAAACTATAGTATAATATCAGAGTGATTCTATTTTACATAGAATTTGGGGGGTGGTTAATCATGGATAATCTTCAACTGGCCCAATTAATACAAAGTGAATTTCGCGAAGTCAAAAAAGATTTGAATGAAATTAAAAATAGGTTAGTAGCATTAGAAAAACACTCTACTGAGGATGAATACACACTTGTGAAGGCTACCCACAAAAATACAAGAAACCTTGAAAGGATATCGTATATTTAATAGAAAAAGTAGCCACTCATGAACGGTTATTAAATAGAATTGAAAAACAAATTGAAATGTAATTAGGTTGGCGTCTCCCTGTTGGAGCCGCTTTTTTTTTACGTTTAACCAATATACATATCCTGCACAAGTTGATCTGGGTTTGCTAAAAAAACAACAATGAACGTAAGAAGCGAAACTCTTTGTTTTTCCATACGTAAGTTAATGAATGATGTTAATTAGGGGGGATCAATGTGTTATTCTTTTTGTGTGTTGTCCTTATTACTATTGGTGCTATTGTTGGTAGGGTTACAGAAAAGCGTCTTGGTATTGAAAGGACGTGGATTTTTAGGCCAATAAATAAATTTCATATGTGGTTGGAAATTTTCCTTTCCGCTATCATCATTGTTGTTATCCCACTAGTTATTGGTTTCGAAAATCTGAATATGCTCTTGTACATTTTTGGTAGTTTAAGCGCATTATTTCTGATTCGTACTTTTCTAGAGAGGAAACTGGATAGGGAATCGAAGCGTTATATCATTACCTTCATTGATTTTTGTACTTTTGTTTCGTTGGTGATTGTTAGTTTGATCTTTTTCACGGGAAATGATATTGAATACACACATAATGCGATTGTGTTTGTTGAAGAGGAGACTGTCACTGAGTTTATGGAAATTGACATTGTTGGTGAATTAGAACCAACTTTATTCGGTGATTCATTTGTTG
>NZ_JBGUAU010000049.1:0-27949 GCF_041820985.1 Evansella sp. AB-rgal1 | reverse complement strand
TCTCAAGGCTAAGAAATCCGAATGGTAAAATTATACATAATAGTAACGAAAAGTAATCTCAATATCCTCTTGTGGATATTTTTGCAATGCTAGTGAAAATTCTCCGTTTATTTATTCCAATGAGCATTTCTCCTCGTTTCTTTCATTACTTTGCTTGAAAAATTTTATATATCCTTTCATATACTTAAATATAAATATCCAAGTCCTTGCCTTTCACATTAAAATTGGCAGGGCAATTCACATCGAAATCACATGAAGGATATATTTATTTGCACCTCTGAAGTAAACCCGTTAGGAAAATGGGAATGTTTCTTTTTATCGTATTTGTAATAGATTTAGTGTAAGGAGTGAATCAGAAAGTGTAGCATAGTAAAAATTGTAATCAATCACTTTTAAAAGTAATCTATTAATCCTTTTAGCATGGAGAAATGTTACAAAAGTGGCAAATGAGAACTGACCCCTTATGTCACCTTTTGCCTCCCCCATAGAAATAAAGTACTACTTTTTTTACAAATAGAAGGAAATTACGATCTTTATATCGAATTGAAATAAATGTAATTATTTATAATTTTCGATAGGGGGAATAGTTGGTGAATATAGATATGGACAAATTACCCGAAGGTGAGCAAGTAATATTTCGCGCAATATCTCAATTAAAAAGATCTGAAAAAGAAGTTTTATGGAAGGTGATTCAGGGAGCGGATAAAGAACAAATTAGTACATACCACGAAATTAATAATACAATAAGAAGACTAGAAGCTACTAATTTAATTAGTATTAATACTAACTATTCCGGTAGTGAGTACAGCTTTATTGTGTTATCGCAAGCACCGAATTTATTCGGGAGATTAAAAAAGTTAAGCATTAGACAATCCGGTTTTCTAAACAAACTGAGAGGATATCGAGTACTGAGGTTGTCAAATTAACTTAACAAAAAGCGCCGTTTTTTAGAATGTTTCTTGTATGGATAAGGTAAGCTTTTATTATCCATGCAAGAACCATTCTATGTTTTCTGGCAAATAGAGGCTGTTCTTTTTATCGTATTTTGTCATATTTGTAATAGATTTAGTGTAATGAGTTAATCAGGAAGTGTAGCATAGTGGAAATTGTAATCAATCCTTTTTAAATAATCTATTAATCCTTTTTACATTGTGGAATATTACAAAAGTGGCAAATGAGAACCGTCCCCTTTTGCCCCCTTGCCATTTTATGCTCGAATGAAAGCGTTAGCAAAAATGTACAGGTATGCAAATAAGTATTAGTGATGAAATGAAATCCTTGATATAAAAGGGTTTTTTTCTATGCAAAAAAGTGTCATAGACATGCTTGTCTGTTCGTTGCTATGATTTTCTCAAGACAGGCGATATTTTCAATTGAATAAGCAACTACACACACAGAGAAGAGCAGATGATGAAGAAAGTAAGGGATCATTCTGCTTTTTTTGTATTGTTGTGATAACGTTTGCAAGGTGACGAGATTGTTGTTAGTACGCAAGCTTACTATTGAAATTCTATCGCTGAATAGAAAGAGAGGTGAGGAGAATCGATTCGGAAAAATCTAGATGAGGTTCAATAAAAATAGAAGAGGAGTGACATGGTAACGTGAAAATAACTAAAAATATGAGAAGAGTGTTTGCAATTTTTACATCGTTTTTACTGGTTTTTTCAAACTTTTCGTTCACATTTGCTGCGGAAACAGCTGCCACAGAAGATTCTGCTTTGTTAAGTGGAACAGATTTTGAAGATGGAGATACATGGGGTTTTTCTCCTGGTGGAGGAGCAACTGCTGAAGTAATAGAAGAAAACAATAATAAATATTTAAAAACCACTGGAAATGGTTCTGGAACAAGGAGTATTATAAAAACTCTTGATGAACCTACGAATAATGCAGAGGTTACGTTCACTTTTGACTGGAAACCAGAAGAAGTTCAAACCCCATTGAATTCCAGTCAGATATCACTTAGTGATACCAACGGAGATCCGTTTTTTAGAATTGTGAAGGCTGGTGGAGAAGCTGGCGAAATTAAATATGGGTTTGGTACAAAAGGTACAGATTTATCAAATGATGTTGCTGTGACTGATGTAAGTACAGATGGAAGTTGGTTATCAGTTGAAGTTGTATTTGATTTCAATACTGAAAGCGCTTCACTAACTATTGAAGATAGAGATGATGAAACAAAGAGTTTTTCAACTACGGATATTGACTTTAGTCATCTCAATTATGTAAATAAGATTGAAAAGTTTTCTATAGTTGGAAACCGTGCAAGTGGGAATAACCTAATCTTCATTACAGGGTTAGATAATGTAACGATTGCTGGTTCAAGTGAAGCTGCTCCCTCTCAAGCAGAACAGAACATAGAAACCATTGTATCTACATACAATACGGAATTTACGATTCCAAAAAATGTAGCAAAAGAAGAGGTAATAACGTTATTCCCTAGTGCTCTTGCTGTTAAGCTTGGAAACGATGTTGTGATCACAGTTGATGTCGAGTGGGATAGTGTTGATTATGATGCAACAGAAAACGGAACATACAGTTTTACAGGTACGTTAATAACCGAGGGAATTCCGAATGTTGTGAACGGTAACAATGTAAACGCATCAGTATCAGTAATTGTAGCTGAGGCTGCTGCGATTCCTGAAATTGATGGGTATGAAGGTGTATATTATAGTGACTTTGGTGATACAGTGGAAGTTGTTCCTGTAAACTGGGGCTTTACAACAGCTGCTGCAACACTTTCGATCAATAAAGATGATATTGCAGGAAATACTACACCAAAACTGCAATATAGTATTGTGGATCAATCCGGTGGCCGTGTTGCTACAAAGAAATTTGATTCTGCTGTAAAAGGAACAGAAATGCTTGTGAAGTTTGATTGGTATCCAGGGAAAATTAATGATAAAGGTAGCAATCCTTCTGAAAACGGGGCAGAATTTAGATTAATTGATAGCTCGGGAAATATAGTCTTTACGTTGAACAATACAAATAATTCACCACTTACCTATTTTGCAGGTAGTCAAGTACCTACCGAAACAGGGATTACTGAGCCAGATGCTTGGTATGAAATTGAGGTTTTACTTGATTTAATTGGTAATGAAGTAACGCTTACTCTTAAAAACGAAGACTTAGGAATTAATGAAGATTATACGTCTTCCTTAGAAGGAGTAGCATTTGATGGTTCATTAGAAACTCTTAGATTCGTAGGATTACGTACATCAGGGAACAACCATACATGGACAACGTACCTTGATAATATTGGGATTTACAGTGTACCAATTTCCGATAACATTATTACAAGGGTAGATAGGCTTTCTTATCACCGTATTTATGTAAATGAAGCAACAGAAAGTATCCAATCTATTGGTCTACCAGAAACAGTAACAGTAACGCTTGCAGACAATAGCAAAGCTGAAATTGAGATTGCAGAGTGGACAGAAGTAGGTGCTTCTTGGAATCCGAGTGAAGCTGGTGTTTATGAATTTGAAGGAACACTTGTTGAAACAGAAGGTATTTTAAACGACTTTGATCGTTCTGCAAAGATTTATGTGTATAATCGTTTAACGCCACCGAATAATGCTCGTCAAACAGAATGGTTAAATCGTAGCGTGCTTGCGCTTAACTCAGAAGATGGTATTTTCGTTAGCTGGCGTTTATTAGCGGATGAGTATGTGAAGGATGTTACATTTAATGTTTATCGAGATGGTGAAAAATTAAACGAGGAACCGCTATCTGTAACAAACTTTGTCGATGCGGAAGGAACACCAGGAGAGACGTATACAGTTGAAACACTAGTTAATGGAAATGTAACGGAAGAAAATGAAGTAGTTGCAATTAGCGAAGACTATTTGTCTATTCCAATGCAGAAGCCAGAAGGTGGAACTACTGCAACTGGTGATTATACTTATACTGTAAATGATTCTGGTGTAGGTGACTTAGATGGTGATGGGGAGTATGAAATCATCGTAAAATGGTATCCTACGAATTCCATTGATAGCTCCCAACAAGGGATGACTGGTCCAACTATTTTTGACGCATATAAGTTAGATGGAACACTATTATGGCGTATTAATATGGGTCATAATTTAACATCTGGTGCACATTATCATCAATTTGTAATCGCTGATTTTGATGGGAATGGAAAAAGTGAATTTTTAATAAAAACTGCAGACGCGACGACATCATATGGAACAACAGATGGAGAGTTTGACAGTGAAAAAATTCTTAGCGTAATTGGTAATGCGGAAGATGACGGCATATGGGTAAATGACTCAGGTCACGTTTTTGGTGGTCCTGAATATATATCCGTATTTAATGGTGAAACTGGAGAAGTAATTGATACAATCGATTATGCGTTCCCAGTTGAAAAAGTGGAAGGTGATGGTGGTGCATCATGGGGTGATACTTGGTACAATCGTTCAGATCGTTTCTTATCAGGTCTTGCTTACCTTGATGGTGAAAAACCAAGTGCAATTTATGGTAGAGGATATTATGCGCGTACTACCTTTGTAGCATATAATTTAGTTGATGGAAAATTAGAAGAAGAATGGACTTTTGATTCAGACGAAGAAGGTCGTGGTGGCGGCTTAGGTTTCCACAGTCTTGCTACTGGAGATGTAGATAATGATGGTTTCGATGAAATTATCGCTGGTTCATTAACATTAAATCATGATGGCAGCATTCTTTATGCGATGGATGGAGAAATGGGTCGTGAACTTGGATCTCATGGAGATGCGCTGCATGTAGGTGCATTTGATCCTGATCGAGAAGGTCTCCATATATTTGGTGTACATGAGGAGCCTGCAGTTGCATCTGTAGAGTTACATGATGGAGCTACTGGTGAGACAATCATGTCTTATTATGCATCAGTAGATGCAGGGCGAGGAATTGCAGCAAATATCACTTCAAACCCAGGGTATGAATTCTGGGGAACAGGTGGTCATACACCTGAAACTGGTGGCGGAATCTATAATGTACAAGGTAATCTTGTAGCTGATAGTTTCAGAGATGCAGGTCTTTCTGTAAACTTTAGAGTTTATTGGACAGGAGATCTTTTAGATGAATTATTAGATGACACGGAGATTACGAAATATAATGAAGAAACAGGTAGATCAGAGCTTGTTCGTAAATTTGAAGGCGTTGTAAGTAACAATGGTACGAAAGCAACACCTACATTATCAGCAGATATTCTCGGGGATTGGCGTGAAGAAGTATTACTTCCTACAACGGATAGTACAGAGCTTCGTATTTATAGCACAACAATTCCTACAGAATACAGACTATATACGCTAATGCATGATACTGTTTATCGTATGGGGATCGCATGGCAAAACTCTGCTTATAACCAACCTCCACATCTTGGTTTCTACCTTGGTGAAGACATTAGAGAAACGGTTCTTGCAGGAGAACTACATGCACCAAATGTTGCTTATACGAATGAACCTAGTGATGAATTACCAACACCAACTCCTAGACCTACGCCAATATCAGGCGATAAGCCAGGTCAAGTAATCGTTGATAATAATGTGGTGACGGTAGAACGCCTAACAACAGAAGATGGAAAAATAAAAGTGGTAACTAAAGTAAATAAAGACCGAATGAATCAATGGATTGCTGGTCAAGATTCTCTTGATAAAGTAATTGTAAAAGTGAAGAAAAATGCTGGTGAAGTTAGCGAAGTGAAGATTCCAGCATCTATTTTTACAAAGCTTGGAGAGGAAAATAAGCAAGCTATAATTGAAATTGAATCAGAAGAAGGCGTGTATCGTTTACCAGTATCTGAAATTGATAGTGCTACATTAGCTGCAGAACTTGGTGCAGGTAGAGTAGAGGATGTTGAGATTTCCATTATGGTGAACGAAGTAACAGGTGAACAAGCATCTGTTGAGGGGAATGGATTAAAAACAGCGTCTAAAGCGGTAGAATTTACTGTCTACGCATCAGGATCTGGAAAACAAGTTGAAGTGAAGAACTTTAATAGCTATGTTGAGCGCTCCATTATTGGTGAGAATGACTTCAATCCGAGCCGTTCTATTGTAGTACGACTTGAAGAAGATGGTAGCTTCACTCCAGTTCCAACTGTGTTTGAAGGAAATGTAGCATCATTTAAGAGCAAGTCAAACAGTACGTATGTTGTTGTCGAAAATGAAGTTAACTTTAGTGACGTTCCAACGAACCATTGGGCGAAAGGGTATATTGATGAGCTTGCAGCGAAATATATTCTTCAAGGTTCAAATGGAAAAGCAATGCCGCAGGATGCGATTACAAGAGCAGAACTTGCAGCTGTTCTAACGAGAAGTTTAGCGTTAGAGACTACATCGGAGTATGCTGGTCAATTTACGGATGTAACTGGTGACGAATGGTTCGTTGCAGAACTTGTAGCTGCAGTTGAAGCGGGACTTATCAAAGGGCACAGCAATGGAAGCTTTGCACCAAATGCGGATGTCACTCGAGAAGAAGCAGCAACAATGATTTCTCGTGCTATGAACCTAGTATCCTATGATGAAAATAGTCTAGATACTACAAAGAGCTTTGATGAATTTACAGACTCTAGTGGGGTTGCGTCATGGGCTCAAACCGATGTGTCATTGCTTGTTCAAGCGGACATTATTAATGGTCGTCCTAATGGAAAATTTGCACCAAAAGGTACTATGCAACGTGCCGAACTAGCAAAAGCACTATCACACTTCCTGACATTTGTAGAATTAAAGAATTAACAATGAGGAAGAAGGAAGAAAGAAGGACAAGGGTACAAGTTCCTTGTCCTTTTTTTAAAGAAAGTATAAAATTTTGTCACAACCACACATCATGGACGTGTGGTAATTTTAATATATGGTATCAATTATTCTTCGACGTATCTTCTTCGATCATCATAATCACTGGGATAATTTCGTGAACAAGCATGGAGAGCGAATGCATTTGTTTAACGTGTCATGAACAGGAAGAGATACCATATACCGCAGTGCATGATTTTGATGTAATGGATATGGGGAACGAAAGCCTGCCACCAATGTTTACTTGCGAAAAATGTGGTGGACAAATGTATACAGAGTACTATAAAGGTATACATGGCATAGAGTACCAAATATCGGATAAATTCTAGCCAAAAAAGGACCGGGCGGTTTTTGCCCGGTTTTTCTTAAAGTTTGCTAAATTAATGAGCCCTAAACTGTTCAAGCTCCTCATATGTCAATGTATTTGGATTCCTGTCATTTTCTTTACACCATCTATGTAAGTCACGAAAACGCAAGTTAGGAATTTTACCATTCGGTGTTGCATAAACTCCATTTGGGAAGGCTTTGTCCATGTCACCGGTGTATAGTCTGTTTTTATCCATTTCTCCATGACCTCTTCTTCGAGCTCGAATACCGGTTGGGATAGGTTCAAAAATATAACTTTTTAACTTCGACACCATTGAACACATCCTGGCATATTTTCATGAAGAAACGCTTGTGAAGCTTCAGTTGAAAAAAAGTAGTATGGCGGAATACCACCTCTAGCTTGCATGGCTCCTAGCTTTAGATAGTATTCATCATTTAATTTTTTTTTTTCACAGATAAACCTATATATCCATCATAACCAAAACTAAAGCTTTGACTAGCCGCAAAACATAATAAGTTTTTCCTGAATCCTGTATACTTCCTTTGTGTATTATCTTGACGATTTAAAGGAGAGGCTTCCATCAACTCAATGTTTATCAATTGATTGTCAGGATGCTCTTGAATCGCAATAGCGCCTTGGATTTCATCCTTCCAAAATTGAACTCCAGTTAAACCAACTATTCTTAGCATAAAGTTTATACTTATGAATATCTATTATAATCAAATTCTTAAAACATACTTCAACTTTTTTCCCATTTTTATTTTTTCTATTGAGTGCTTGTTATCATATTACAACATGTGGGAAGTTGTGGTGACTGCTACCATATTACTGCTCGTGCTCGTGGTAATCGAAGAACGGCCTTATTTGAAACGCGAGAAGACTATCTCACCTATCTTTCTATCCTCGAAGATGTCCGCAACATGTATCCATTTATTCTCCATTCCTACTGCTTAATGACCAACCATATTCACCTTCAACTACAAACAACACAATTCCATATTAAAGATATTATGAAAGAACTACATGCCCGTTATGCAGTATGGTTTAATAGAGAACACCATTATGTAGGTCACTTATTTCAAGGAAGATATGGTGCGCAATTAATTGGCATTGATGCCTATTTTTTAGAGGTGAGTAGATACACTTTAATCCATTGGAAGCTAAAATGGTAACCAGATCTCAAGCTTATCCTTGGAGTAGCTACCGTACATACATAATGGAAATTGAAAACCCCATGTTCGGACCTCAAAAGTACTCTCCTATTTTCCAGATCCTAAACAAACCCGTTACAATCAATTCGTAGAAGGCAAAATCATTTTGAATTTATTGGAGGATAAACAGATTAGCAAATAAAATAGTAAGTATTGGATTAAAGGGGGTGGAAGGATACCGTGTCCAAGTAGAAGTGGAGGTTTTAGAGGGAATAGAATCCATTGTGATTGTGGGGCTTCCAGATGCATCAGTAAAGGAATCGAAGGAGAGGGTTTCGACTGCTGTACATAGTTAGGACAAACGGGAACGGTTACTTTTATCGTTTTTTGTAATAGATATAGTGTTAAGATTAATCAGGAAGTGTAGCATAGTGAAAATTGTAATCAATCCCTTTTTAAAGTAATCTATTAATCCTTTTTGCATTGCGAAATGTTACAGCAGTGGCAAATGAGAACCGTCACCTTTTGCCACCAACTTGTTCCATTTGGTGCTCATATAGGAACTGCAAGTGCACCAAAAGTGGAATCAGCTGAGTGGAGAAAACCGGAAGTGAAACAGAGGAATGTATAACGATATAATCGGGAGGAGCGGTGGAAAGGAACCGTTCCTTTTCTTATGTTGGCGTTCTGCTTGGAAGTTTATCAAAGAGTACGTTTAAAGAAAAATGAGGTCAGTTCATTTTTGCCATTAAGAACCGCCCCCATTCCTCACGTTCATTATTATTTTGCTACGTTTTTAATCCGCACACGTCTTTCCCTATGGTTACTAGCAGTTCTATTCCTGATTGGAAGAAATGTTCGCTTGTATAGGGTTTTGGCCAGCGGTCCCAGTTGTTCGCATGTAGACCTAACCACCACAAGTGTCTGGAAAAAATTAAGAAACGGATAAGTGTAGCTTCTTCCTCGCTAAGGGAGCGTACGGACGTATATCCGTTGATGAGTTCGTTCCAGATATTTGCAGATCCACCTCTTCCAAAGGTTCCCCATATTGCTGTAGCAAGGTCGTATCCACGCCATTGCCAACTGGCATCTTCTAGGTCTATCCATACGATTTCGTCTCGACTCGTTTGTATTGCATTTATATGATGGGCATCCCCGTGGGAAAATCCGATCCAGTCCGGGTTTCTATTGTGATGAAGGACTTCAGCAACCATCGTTGCTTGTTGGATTGCTGTTGTAAACATTCCATTGTCTCGGCATTTTTGACTAATTGCTTCTATAGGTTCGTTAATCAAATCAGAAACAGTCACTTCTGGTAACCAAGATGGTTTGTCCATATGTATGGAAACCTGATGTAGGTGGCCAATGGATACACCGAGTGAATGAAAGTTCGTTTCTGTAGGGGAAAGTGTATTACCTTGGATATATTCATATCCATTTACAGCGAACTGCTCATCATTTAGATGCACAACACATTCCTTTTCCATTGGAACAGGCCGAGAAACAGGCCCATGTAGACGATGTATTTCATGCATAGCCCGATATTCAACATAAGGAATATGGGATGTGTGTAGTGGAGTTAATTTAAACACATAATTTTGTTGATTTGCTCCTGTTTTTGCTAAATAAAGCTTGTTACGTGTGGAATTTATCCGAGTTACTTCTGTTACTTCAATGTTAGGAAATCTCATATTTAATTGTTTTACTAATGATTTTTGAACATCGAGTGTATCATACATTCACTAACAGCTCTTCTCGATGGAGTTCACAGACCCGTGGCAGGTTTGTATTCATCTGCTGTGGCTTTATACTATTCGTAAGTTTCGGACCTTCGATCATTAATTGCTCTAAATCTAATTTGTACTCTTTTCCTAATATGGCTGTTTCGTTAATGTTGTCCGTTACATGTCCCAAAGCGTAATCAGTAATTCCAAGTAAGCCCATACAAGGATAAATATGTCCGTCTTGGTCGATATACAACTGAAGACGATTTGCACATGGACTTATGGGATTTACATGTGCTGTAGGGCTATTATTTCCAGTAATACCAGGAGGTGGGTAAATAGTAATATCTGTTCCGTTAAGAGATGTTAAGCTTAGAAGGTTGTGATTTCTTAGGGCGGAAACAGAACCGATTAGTCCTATTGGTCGCTTTAATGCTACAAGTTCCTTCATAAAGTCGTTAATGGAAATATGTTCCTCTAAGTAGTCAATTTGATCAGTAATTACTCCAAGGGAACTTATCAACGATTTATCACATAACGATTTCACTTCATTAAAATCATTGAAAAGCTCGACGATATCGACGGTTAACGAGACCGCGTAACCCATATTAATTATAGATTCAGCTAATTCCTCAAATTTTTTTGGTAGCGAGAGAAGCCCTTCACCGAAGAGGGACACTTGACGATTGTAGAGTGTGTAGGGGCGTTCTCCTTCTGTAATACCGACGGATTCTTTAAACCAATTGTCATATTGATGAAGCCAGTTCATTAGTTTCGTACTGTTCAGTTGATAATCATCGCCTGTCTCGTTGGGATGGAGCATGATGGCAACCGATTTTAGGTGCTGAATGAGATTGATTTGTTTGATTTCCATACTGTCTATCCTCCTTGCTGACTTACGGAAGCTTCAAGTTGTTCAAGAACCCGGTTTAAGGCATTTCGTTTATGGTTGTCGAACGACTCTTGTAACGTCTTTGTATATTCCGGATTGGAAAAAATCGTGAAACATAAGTGACAAATATTATAGTAATCCTCACCTAAATCGTGGCCATTCTCTTCTAAAATCGGTACTAAAGAACGAATACCAGAAAAAACAACTCTTCGGATTAAAGGGTCATTATTCATTCGCTCTACAATGGTTGCTAGTGATTCTTGAGAAGCATTTCCATTTATATAATTATTTGTCTGGTCGAATCCAGCACAACATGGAAACACATTTCCAAAGGAATTGATAGTAAGATTAAGCACGCGGTGGCAGTTATCATCAAGGGATGAGCGAGAATGATAAAACTCCTCTGGATTGAGTTCTTTTGCCGCTCTACCAGTTGCGAATACTGGACCACTAGTAATCCGTGATGCGCTCTCGATTGCTTCTTGTTGTAAAAACGATAGAGCTTCTTCCATACTATGATCTTTCGTCGTTAACAAACGTAGGTTTGTCTCTATCTCTACTTCCTTACAAGCAAGTAAGCAATTGCTGATGGCGTCGCCTTTAATAAAAGGTTGGTGCCAGTAATCCCATGAAAGCTCTAGGGAGGTGACTCCAGATTCTGATAACCGAGTACAGACTTCACGTGCTTTCTCCATCGTTCGACCCCAAAACCCATTTGTAGTAGCGGTAATTTGTTCAAAGCCAGCATCCCGTGCTTCTGCAAATAGCTCGTAACAATCGTCTAAGTACATAAAAGCTTCTCCACCAGCTAAATGAAAGCGTGGAGCTATCGTTTCAATAGTGGCAGCCTCTCGAATACATCGTTTGATTACTTTCGTATCTAATGATGACAATCCTAAGGTTTCGGAACCTTTTGGGCTTGCGGATTGATAACACATAGCACATCTTGCATTACAGCGGTTCGTGCTTTCTACTACTAATCCGCTATAATAAATTGGCATGTGAAGTAGGAGTGATAGTTCTGTAGATGATTCTCTAGTTTTCTCTATTTCTTCCATAGTCTCTCCTCCCAATACTTATCGTTTGAATCTCCCATTAAGGCCCCCAAGATTAATTCTAGGAGTAACAATATCTCGAGCTTTAAAATTCTGTCCTTGAGGTAGTTTAATGCCTTGCTTGCCCAGTCCTTGTAGTGAAACTAGATCAGAAGGCTGAGTTGTTCTTACCAAGGTAACTACCATTGTAACGACAGCTACTACAGCCATAACAACAGCAGCAGCAGCTGCAGCTGCTGCTGCATTGGCATGTACTCCGGTTGGTTTCCCTTCACGCATATCTATCAAATCTTGTAGAGCATTTGGTCCAAGATTTTTTGTTAGATCCTCACTTAATGCTGCATCAAATATTACAGCATTGGTTATTGCTTGTACTACATCCGGAGACAACAAAACTCCATGGTCAATTGCATACTGTTTTGGATCCTTTATGAAAGCATCCGATTGTTCTTTACTTTTTACCAGTTCTTTAATGAAAGCAATTTGAGCTTCCACAGATGCTGGCTTGACATGCTCTAAACGTTCCAAATTTTTCTCCCTAATTGGTTGAATGACCTCCAAATCGTGAGCAATTAGTCTTTCAATCTTTCTACGATCGTTACCTTCAAAGTTATTTGACACAAGTAACCCCTCCTAATTGTGTAAAACTATTTGCTACTAAACTAAATCCTTCGACTACAGAAATAAATATACGGAATATTCAAAAAATATTTCTTCATTAAAATGATAAAACGAATAGGCAAGGGTGTCAATAAGCTGTAAAAACAAGGGGGTCAACCTATATTTACAACCTGAAACTAAATCACTATAAATACATAATAACTCCCTAATAAAAGGAAATTCCTTATGTGAAAAGTCGTAATTATACACAGGAATCAAACCAATTTTCGTGAAAAAATTCCCAAAAATCATTCGAAAGGTGGGGGGAAATCGGAGCGAACGGGAACGGGGCATATTCGCATTTGCTAGTTTTGAAATAATTCGTAATATAGAGTGATAAACAATGAAAAAAGGCAAACATAATTTTCCAGATAAAATTATGTTTTATATTGCGAAACTGGCAAATAAGAACCGGTTCTGTTTACCGTGATGATGGAATAGATAAAACAGTAAAAACCCGTTAACGGTGATAGTTCTAATTTGCCTGAAGTGTTTCCAGATCATTTCAACCGAAATTATAAGGTTCTCCGGTCTGTCATCTGCGGGTTTTGTCGAAGTCAATGACACTAACTTGTACGTATCGCTACGATCGTCCTTCTCTCGAACATGAGGAATTAGGGTGGACGCAATACATAACGATTTGTCAGGAGCGCACAAATAGGCAAACTGGAACGGTTAGAGTCTGTTGAAAAAAGTCTATTTAATTTGTATTTTAGGTATATATTTCCGTTTAGAATTAGTTTTTTAATAGAGTGTAAAATAACTAGAGTTACTTAATTTCATGTTGAAAGCAAAAAAAGTATAGGTTAAATACAAAAATCAGGCCGCTGATATGATCGACAGCCTGATTTTGATTTACTTATTACATGTTTTAGTTGCCACTATACTCTATTGCACCAATATCTGGTGCTGTTCCATTATACGGTTCACCAATATTTACTCCACCATTTACGAGGAAGCTATTTGGAC
Source organism: Evansella sp. AB-rgal1 (assembly GCF_041820985.1). Classification (NCBI taxonomy): domain Bacteria; kingdom Bacillati; phylum Bacillota; class Bacilli; order Caryophanales; family Bacillaceae; genus Evansella; species Evansella sp. AB-rgal1. The sequence goes on along the minus strand of NZ_JBGUAU010000049.1, from coordinate 14,400 downwards.
GTGGTACGAACAAATCGATATCTGGTAAAGAACCATCTGGTTGACGAGGTTCTTTAGCTAACGATGTATCTACACTGAAAAACATACCTGGGGTTACAGTACCAATTTGCCAACTGTTACCTTCTAGAATTGAATTGCTTGCAAATCTATTAGCTACACGGCCCTCAGCACTCAGATTATTTTTAAATACGTGTTGACCATTTTGTGGATTATTAGGGAAGTCAAAATTCCGACCATTAATCCTAATTCCATTGTTATAGCCAGTATTATGAGTCAATGTTAGAGCACCTCTATTATTATTATGGTCGAAGCCTTTCCCATGGTTATCAAATGCAATATTTCTAGTTACAATATGATTTCCTGCTATATGGTTTCCACCAAGCTTAAATCCATTACCCCCACCATCAAAATCAGGATGGTTCCAAATAGATGGATTCCCGTTTCCAAATGACCAGTTATTCTCTAGTAAAATTGTACTAGAAGCCATCCAGAAGTCAAAACCATCATCGGAATTCTCCCAGGCTCTATTCCCATAGAAAACATTTCCAGGTCCAAGTGCTTCATACTTAGCAGCAAAACCATCAGCCATATTTCCTACTCGACCTCTTGTATTAAAGTTACGGAAACTATCGTTATTCTTAATTAAGTTGTAGGAACCATCTTCTAAATGAATACCTGTTAAACGATTTTCATAGGCTACACTTCTCTCTAGAATGTTATGACTTCCATGGATACGGAATCCATTTCCACCTGCTCCAGTTAAATGAACGCCAATAATATGCCAGTAATTACCGTTCAATCTAATACCATCCTGCCCTGGTTGTTCCGGTTGTTGCCAGAAATTAAAGGTAGGAATCTCTCCAGGATACGCCACAATCGTTATTGGTTTACTTGAGTTACCGCTTCTATTAATGTTTATTCTATTATCATGATAATAGGTTCCACCTCTTAGTACAAAAACGTCTCCAGGCTGAGCGATACTAACAGCATGATTCAATGTAGCAAATGGTGCAGACTCTGTACCGGAGTTATTATTACTTCCATTTGGTGATAAATAAAATGTGCGATCACCCTCTGGAATCTCAGGTATTGATAATACTTGAGGTGTTGCACTTACCTGAGTAGAGTTATTACTTTCTCCATTACTATTGACAGCACTTACAACGTAGTAATACGTTGTACCGTTTGTCAATGATGTATTCGTATAGCTTGTGTTACTTACTGTAGCCACTACACTATACGAACCTCCACTTGATGTAGATCTTTTCACATTATAGCTGTGTGCACTCGAAACAGCGTTCCATGATAAAGTCACTTTTCCATCTTCAGCCAAAGCTACTAAACCAGAAGGTACACTTGGAGGAGCTGGTTCTGTTGGGTCTGCATCCGATGGACGTACAATGTTCACGCTATCAATTGATACATTCGCACCACTTTCCGTACGAAGTTGAATGAAGGAATGAGAGGTTCCAATATCTAGGTCAAGAACCAATTCCCCTGTAGACAGTTCATTTGCTGTTATCTCATAAACCTTAGAAGCTGATCCATGAATAGAATTTGCCTGACCAGTCGTATTATTATCTACATACACTTGAAATTTTTGACCACTACTTCCACCTGCACTCACAACATTTAATTTTATTTGATATGGCTCACTTAAATCTAATACTCCCCCAGGACTACTAGAAGATGTCGAACTAGTATTAGATTCAGCGCCTATTGTCATTCTTCCACCGCCTAGTATTATTGATCCTGAGTGAACTGTGACTGTTCCCCCAGTCCTAATATACATAGGTTTAGAAGGGTCATTTGGAAGCGCCATATAATCTGTAGTAAATAGATTATTTGAGGTTGCTCCTACAAAATTGTCCGTGAATATGGAAGTTACTGGTTCTGTTGGTTCAGGATCACTAGGAGGAGCTTCACTTTCACCTGTCAACTTAAGGTGATCAATATTAACTCCACCTTCATTTCCAATTCCAATTAAACGAACTGTATTACTTCCTCCATTCAACTCGGCTGTCAAACTAGATATTTCCCAATTATTCCAAGCACCAGTTGACGGGAATGGAAGTGAACTTTCTACGACATTCCCGTTGACGAGTACTTCTCCTGGTCTATCATCAGTTTTCCCGTGAGCATATCTAAAATCTAACGTATAAGTACCTGATGATGGGGCATTTACAACCCATTCAATATATCCTCCGGGCTCGTTGGGTACATAATCCACAAACCCTGTTCCTGTATACCCAGCATGATTATTATAAACACCTGCTTTATGGAGAACTGGAGCATCCTCAGCTTCATACATTTGTGTACTCATGGCTTTTCCATTATTAATAGAAATCATTCCAAACGAGGAAAATACTAAGGCAAAAATTAAGAGTAATTTGAATGGAATTCTACAAATTCGTTTCACTATTTTGTTTCCCCCTTAAATATTATTTACTATGCCATGAAATTCGCTCCTCAGTTGCCTTATGGTGGCTTTCCGCACAGAAACATTATAAAATCCCTCCTTCGATTTAATAGATTAGATCATGAAGATAAAGCGCTTTCAAAAAAAGAATAAGAAAAGCGAAAGGCCCCGTCTATCGACGACAAGCGAATGTTTTGACAGAATAAAGGCGCTTTATGCTTTTTTTAGCTGGTAGGTTATTTAACTTCGAGCTGATTGCGTATGGTTCTAGCTGATTTTTTGAAAAAGTTATCCATATGAGTCAACTTCATAATTTACTATTTTAAATTTTTATTTATGAAATTTATTCACATGAAATTATTATATAAAGTACTTCAGAAAATAAAGTAACTCATCATACATACAATCAATCTAGCAAATAAATTACTAGTGTTCAGAAAAATAGGAATAAATTATTTTCTATAAATCGTCTTATCTCAGGGATATGGTGTACATCACAAATTTCTACTTGGTTCTATCTATTTTCTTAAAAAATATCGGGAAGTACTTGTAGGTGCTGTTCAGTGTAGGCGTTTACGATAGAGGGATGTTACTTTCTATTTCAAAATATTATAGGCTTTCTAGTGGTAAGTCAATTGATTGTGAGTGTTTTAGGTTAAAAATGGTAATTTAGGTGCATATTTCTTTGACTTATTGTGACTTTTGTTGGACAAACGGGAGGGAGGTTCTTAAGGGGAAGCAGTGGGGACGGTTCTCGTTGCTTCCTTTTTTCATGGACCTTTTGACGACCATGACCAGAGTGTATCCGTGGAACAACCCACGTACTCCTTTTCGAAGGCAAGGGAATATCTGTTGAATGTAAGAATAGTAGAATTAAGTCCAAACCATAAGGTAATGGAAGTATAGATCACAACAAGTGTATTTCCATCTGTGTCCACTTCGCAAGCATTCTCTAACATGTTCTCAAAAAAAACATCCATAACAACCATTTGTTCAAGGCTTTTTCAAGGAAGCACCGAGAACCGTCCCCGGTGCTTCCAATCCCCTAGTTGTGCCTTCTACTATCACGAAAACCTTTCGATTATTCCGATGTTTCCTTATCTCTTCGGTACAAAATCGGCAATTTCGGATAAAATTTGCTCTGTTCGTTCTAGTACTTCGTCTGAGAGGTGTAACTCGATAGCCTTAATATTCTCTTCGATTTGGGAAGGGCGACTAGAGCCAATGATTGCAGAACTCACATTTTTCTGGCGCAGTACCCATGCTAGAGCGAACTGAGACAATGTCGCTCCTAGTTCTTCAGCCAATTCTGTGAGTTTCGCAGCACATGTAAGAACATCCTCACGCATATAACTATTTATCACGAAATTTGTCTGGTCATTAGCTGCTCGGCTGTCACGTGGTACCGCTTGGTTTGGCTTGTATTTACCAGTGAGTACACCTTGTGCTAGTGGGGAGAAAACAATTAATCCCAGTCCATCTGCTTCGCACTGCTCGATGATGTTTTCTTTTTCAATATAACGTTCGAACATATTATAGATAGGCTGATTGGAAACTAATGGTCGAAGGTTGAAACGTCTGCCTATTGCTCCAGCTTCGGCAATTTGCGGTGCTGTCCACTCGCTTACGCCTGAATATACTATTTTTCCTTGAGCTGTCAAATCATCAAGTGCTCGAAGCGTTTCATCAATAGGCGTTTCAGGATCAAAACGATGGCATTGGTACAAGTCAATGTAATCGGTTCCTAAACGCTTCAAACTAGCGTCGCATTGTTCTATTATATGTTTGCGAGATAAGCCACTATCATTCGGTCCTTCTCCCTGTGGGAAGAACACCTTAGAAGCGAGCACATAACTGCTTCGTGGATACTCTTTTAATGCATGGCCTAGTACTTGCTCTGCCCCGGGGTAGGAATTAGAAGTATCGAAAAAATTTATCCCTAGTTCATATGCTTTGTGAATACATTCGATCGCTGTTTCTTCTGCTGTAGCTGATCCATAGGTTAGCCAACTACCAAGTCCAATCTCGCTTACCTTAAGTCCACTTCTACCGAGTCGTCTGTATTTCATTTGCTTTCCTCCATATCATTTTTTTTCACAGATCGAGGACAAGGCCCTGAGGATATCATAATAACAGTGTCCTTTGTCTTCAGATGTATGAAAAAATAAATAGTAATTTCCATTTTATCATTTTTTTAAGTCAGCATGAAAATTTCAATGACAACTATTAAATATTGCGAGAAAGGGGAATTGTAAAGGTGAACGTCCAACTCTCTGCGTCGCCATATACATTCGCATTTGTGAGAGGCGCATGAGTATCTCATACGCCTACTAGATTTTTCAATAAATATATCGATTATACTTTTTGGAACAGGTTTCCTACTGATGAAAAGCTCGTATCTAATTAGTTATTTTTTTTCTGACGATAGTTCCCAACCCAACAACTAGTAATAGGAGTCCTATTAACATGTAGTTAGAAGAATGGCTAGCTGTATCTGGTAATTTATCTTCTGCTGCATCTTTGTCACCAGAACCATCTTGGTCATCTGAGCCACCTTGGTCATTGGAACCATCTTGGTCATCTGAGCCACCTTGGTCATTGGAACCATCTTGGTCATCTGAGCCACCTTGGTCATCTGAACCATCTTGGTCATCTGAGCCATCTTGGTCATTGGAACCGTCTTGGTCATTGGAACCGTCTTGGTCACCAGAACCATCTTGGTCATTGGAACCATCTTGGTCATCTGAGCCACCTTGGTCATTGGAACCGTCTTGGTCATTAGAACCATCTTGGTCATTGGAACCGTCTTGGTCATTGGAACCATCTTGGTCACCAGAACCATCTTGGTCATTGGAACCGTCTTGGTCATTAGAACCATCTTGGTCATCTGAGCCATCGTGGTCATTGGAACCGTCTTGGTCATTAGAACCGTCTTGGTCATCTGAGCCATCGTGGTCATTGGAACCGTCTTGGTCAGCTTCAACTAGTGCATCTATTGCATCAAGCAATTGAGCTTCAGCGTTATCCACTTCGTCTTGCGTAGCGTCATCATTTTCAAGTACAGCAAGTGCTGTCAACAAAGCTGCTTCAAAAACAATCCAGCTTGCTTCTGTATAATCACTCTCCACCTTGTCGGAGTTTGCATCATACAGAGATTGAAGTTCTGTTTTGTCAACGAGAATAGCTAAGGTTTCTAATTGTGCAATAGCATCTGTTAATTCTGTAACTGCGTTATCCACTTCGTCTTGCGTAGCGTCATCATTTTCAAGTACAGCAAGTGCTGCCAACAAAGCTGCTTCAAAAACAATCCAGCTTGCTTCTGTATAATCACTCTCCACCTTGTCGGAGTTCGCATCATACAGAGATTGAAGTTCTGTTTTATCAACGAGAATAGCTAAGGTTTCTAATTGTGCAATAGCATCTGTTAATTCTGTAACTGCGTTATCCACTTCGTCTTGCGTAGCGTCATCATTTTCAAGTACAGCAAGTGCTGCCAACAAAGCTGCTTCAAAAACAATCCAGCTTGCTTCTGTATAATCACTCTCCACCTTGTCGGAGTTCGCATCATACAGAGATTGAAGTTCTGTTTTGTCTGTATCAGGAGTAGCTTCAACAGGATTATTTGAAGTTACCATGATCCAACTTATTTGTGGGTCAGAGCTATCTCTACCAGCAACACTAGCTGAGCGTTGGATGGTTAGGTCGATTTTACCATCAACTGGTTCAATATTCGTGTATTCTCTTGTATCATAGTATCCAGGAATCTGATATTCAAAATCGACGACTTCTTCATTAATTAAGATATCAGCTTTACGGTTGTTTCCAGCCCATTGAGACCAAGGATCGTAGAAGCCAGCAAAGATAGTATATTCTCCATCTTCCACTTCAAATGTATAAGAAAAATCTTTTCTACTTCCATTAATATAACGTAATGATTCAAACATATTTGTGCTATTTGCTCTCACTGTTGTACTTCCACCAGAATAGCCCCAAGAATGTCCACTTGCTGTGTCATATGGTTGATCGCGAACATCTTTGTTTAGTAATGTTTCTTCCATATAAGAAATCAATAATTCATAGTCTGCAGAAGTTTGGTTACTAGGGTTAGCAAAATAGATAACATTAGATGGGATAACTAACACCTCATGTGAAAATACTCTGCCTATATCTGTAAGCACGCCTTCCACTGTCACTGTACCTGGGAGCTTAAATGTATCTTCTGTTACTTGCCAATCTACTGATACTGTTAACTCTTCATTATTGATACTAATATCTACTTCATTTGGCAACTCTGGTACGACTCCAGGACTTGTAGTGCTCGGTAATTCCGTCAAGACGCTCAATTTACCTTTATACTCTAGATCACTCAATCGCCATTCGTCATACCATCGAATAATTATGTCATCCTCAGAACCAAATTCTATTGGTAGCCAAACGTATCTAGAGTCTGGTCCAGCAGATCCATTACTAGCTACTCTCCATCTGTCGCCCATATAAATAAATTGACCTTTTTCTTGATCAACAGTAATTACATACGTCGGTTGTGAATCGTAACCCCTAGTACCTGGAACATCAAAAGGATCTCCGACTCTTTCCCATTTTTCATCTTCTGGCAAAATCATTGCTTCTGAACGATAATAGACAACCTCTGTTGAATTCCATCCATCTGTTCCCGATGTAATCATATAGTAATATCCATCATAATAAAATAGTGAGGATGCTTCTCGATGCTTGTCTGGTATTGCTCTATAATTGTAGTCAACACCTGGTACTGCAACACCACCATCGACTGCAGGGCCAGTATATTCACTATTCAATAACGAAACATACATTTCCGCATTCATCTCACTTGAATAAATGGCATACGCATCATCTACTCCGTCATTATTTACGTCTTTCCCATGATCAACGAATACAGAAAAATCACGTGATTCTCCCAATCTGTGTGGTGGAGTAATCCCCTCGGTCCAGTTCATTCTTGTGGCATTTACAAGTTTAAATGGACCAAATGGTGTGTCAGAAACTGCAAAGCCCATGAGTGCTTTTCCATAACGACTACCCGTATTTATATCATCGGGGTCGGCACCTCGTTTTACCCAATTTACCAAATCTGCATTATTATATTGTGGACCGTCAGCATGAAACACAATAACAAATTTCTCGGTTTGTTTGTTATAGAGCATTTTAGGGCGTTCCACAATGTTGTATCTTCCATATAGATTTTCAAAAGCTAATCTTAAATACTCTTCGTCGTATTCTTCAGCGATTCTATTATCTTTATCAGCCCATTTTGTAACATAAGCTTCAACAAAGTCTTTAGCCATGGTGATTTGTTCTTGTGTAACATCTGGTGTAGGTTCTGTTAAGTTCGCCCATGCTTTGAATTCTTCTAAACTAGATGCATCGAACTCTAATTCTGTTTCACTATCATTTAATTTAACAGGAAGCTTGTCATGGGTTGGTAATACGGTTCCCATGTCTGTCCAGTTATACATATCTTCTGAAACATAGGCTTTTACACCCTCTACAGGACGGGTAGCACTCGTTTTTTCCTCCCCGTACCAGAACCAGAAATCCTTCGTTAGTTTTCCATCTCCGTCGACGTCATAATTTATATCTGCTTCATTTAAAAGCTGTACGGAACCGCCGTGAGCACCTATTAATTTGCCATCTGTATCCAACCAATATTGACCTGGTCGAATAGAATCATAGACTGGAGTTTCTATTCGAGTCCATTTCTCCGTTTGTATCATTGCTTCATTATCTGAGGCTGATGTATCAAGAACAACAATCTTATCAAATTGACCTTCTCTCATAAATCCAGTACCGTAAGTAGTTCCAATACTAGCATCAACACTCGTAAGTTCACTTAATTTAAATCCTATCTCTTGGCTGTCTAGAACTTTTTCCCCGTCTAAAAATAAAGAGACCTCTCCGTTACCATTGTCCTCGTTATATACTAATCCAAAACCAGTCCATGTTCTTTCTTCTAGAGATTTTGTAAGCTCATACCGTTCACTAGTGCTAGATCCGTTTACCCTGACCTCAAGTATCCCTTTGTTGTTTTCCCCAGTTGGTATGACACGGAAATGATTGTTATTGTTTCCGATTAGGAAAATGGATGTTCTTAGGTCGTTCGCATCTGATATATATACATTTGAATAAAGAGTGAAATTGGGGGTTCTAAATAGTTGATCCCCCTCATTGAATAACCCACCGCCATTACTAGGGCTGTTTCCACCACTAATCCAATCAGTAGTAATGTATAACATCTTGCCGCCTGTAAAATCATCAACTAGCTGTGCTCCGTTTCTGGCGGTAATGCCACCTTCATCTTCAATAGGTGTGAAGCTATTTGGTGCATTTTCTGATCCTAACACAGGTACATTGGAAAAAATAAGTGACAAAATAATAAACAACAACAGTACTTTTTTCAACAATTTCAAATAATAAACCTCCTTATAAAATAAAGTAATCTAGTTAATGTCACCTCCTGCACAAAACTATGAAAGCGCTTTATTTAATTGGTAGTTTATCAGAATATTCATACAATATGATGTTTCTTTTTTTACTATTTTTACTACTTTATTGACTTTGTTGGAAGCAGTGGGGACGGTTCTCACTGCTTCCTTCGGTTATCGAAATGTTTTGTCTAGGAGAGGGAAATGAAAAAATAGTAGTATAAATAGTCAAAATAGTGTTATGACAGTTTAATTAGTATTTGAAATAATGAAAGCGCTACCAATGAAATTCTGATACTTTTACTAAATGGAAGAATCAATTTTTATACCTAAGGTTAGTTCTGTAATGGGGATTCCATGCAGCTAACATATACATTCTTACATTTGATAAAGGGGGGTAAGGTCAGTAGTGCAGTTGTAGTGGTGAAGTTAGTTATATAAGCTGTTTTTTTATTAACCGTAAGATTTTGGTAGACTACTACTCGCTAATAGGACGGTAAATATTGATAGCGTAGGGGAAGGGATGATCAAATGATAAGCAAAAGGAAGTGTAAGAGATACGTAGGAATCTTTTGTATTTTTTCGATGCTGTTTAGTTCGTTTGCGTTTATGGATGCTAATGAGTCTACTGCGGCAGTTGTAACGGAATCAATCACGATTGATGGAAACGATGTAGATGAATATAACCGTTTTAAAGGGTTTGGAACAGTGACTGGTAATAATACATCACGTTTATTGTTAGATTATAAGGAAGAGCATCCACAGAAGTATTGGGAAATTATGAACGCTCTTTTTAACCCGAATACTGGGGCTGGTTTAGCGCATGTGAAAGTGGAGCTAGGTGGGGATATAAACTCCTCTTCTGGTACAGAACCTTCAACAATGCGATTCATAGACGAGCCTGCCAATGTTTTACGAGGTGCAGGGTTTCAATTTGCTGCTGATGCGAAATCCATTAATCCTCATATCACGACAGAGATTCTTCGTTGGGGTGAGCCACGTTTTACATGGGAAGGCGCTGCAAGAGGGGATTACGAGAACCGATATCAATGGTATAAACAGACAATGGATGCTGTTTATGAAGAGTATGGATTTAAGCTAGATTATGTTGGTATCTCTCAAAATGAAAGGTCTATTAATGGTAATAATAGAATAGAAGTAGATTGGTTGAAATATTTCACTACTAGAATAAAAGAAGAACCAAATTATGAAGAGGACTATATGGATATTAAGTTAGTTGCTGCAGATGGCTATCGAGATACAGCTTCTATTAGCCGTGTTTTACTTAATAATCCTGATTTAATCGATGAGATCGATGTAATTAGTTCTCACTATGATATTCAAGGTTCACCTGAACTTACTCAATTGCAAAACAGATTGAAGGATGAAGGCAAACAACCTAAAGAAGTTTGGACATCAGAGGGTATTTCACCAATGATAAATGCCCGTTACCGTCAAAATGTGCAGCCAGATTATCAAGGACTTGGGGGAACTGGTGGCATAGTAGACGTTATTTCAAGAATTATTTCTGTATATACTTGGGATGGTAACAGAGCGCATCCATTGAATGCCGTTTCCTTTGATTTTCAGCCCTCTGTTGCTGCGTTTTATCCAGGGGCTCAATATAATCCAAAACACTTGATTAGTGCGTTTGATCCTTGGTCTGGATTTTATGAAATTGATGGTGGAATCCAAGGAGTTCGTCACGTTATGAATTTTGTAGGGTACAATGACCGCAATACCCCGGAAAACGAGCGCTGGATGTACATAAAAGGTGCAACATTCAGTGATGGCGCTAGAGGAGATGGTGGGGTTGTAGTTGATACTAGCAGCCAAAATTATATGACATTAAAAGATCCTCAAACTAGTGATTACACATCTATTTTTACTAATAATACAAGAGACACAAGAAAGTATACGATAAATGCAACGAACCTAGATGGGAAAGAGAATGCTCCTGTTTACGTTTGGGAAACTAGAGGCGCAGATCCTGGTCAAGCCTATGATGCTAACTGGTTTCAAAATGTTGATGTCATTACTCCGGTAGATGGTGTTTATGAGCTTGAAGTAGGACCGTACTCCATTGTTACCATTTCCACTTTGGATAAAAAGTCTGAAATAGATGGCTTTGAATACGAGTCTAATCCAGTAGATTTATCGCAAAATACAATTTTGCCTTTGCCGTATATTGATAATTTTGAATATAGTGAATATGGTTTAGATGATAAGGGCAGAGACTATATAGAGCGTCGGGGTGGTACTCCGCGTTATACAACAGATCAAATCGGTGCTTTTGAAGTTGTAAAAAAAGCGACGCAACAAGCTTCGCCAGGTAGTGCTGAACGAGTTGATTTAGAAATTCCAGAAGCTGAAACACGTGGGAATATGCTCCAACAAATGATGGCACATGACAATATAGGCGCAGGTTGGGAAGTATGGGGTGGAACAGATGGTGCTGCAGCTGGTGTTAATCCCAACACCGTTTTCGGTGACTTTCGTTGGGTGAACTATAAAGTTTCGTATGATTTCCTATTAGATACACATAGTCCAGTAAATCCAAATAGAAACAACTATGCATTAATTGGGGTTCGTCAAGTAAAAGCTGGTTGGTCTGATTCTCCTGCACCATACAATGCTCGAGTCTATGTGGATGGAACTTATGAAATTCTAAAGCTTGGTGGTGTAGTGAAAAGTGGAGTTATTGAGCACTTCGATAGCGCAGTATGGCATAATTTAGCTTTTGAGGCGAAGGAAAATGTATTTACTCTTTATTTAGACGGAGAAAAAATTGACTCCTATACAGATGAGGATAAAACAGTAATGGCTGGACGAGTTGCTTTAGGTACTGGCTATTATGAAACGCTAATTGATAATTTACGTGTTGACCCAATTGAAGGCTATCCCTATGAGTCTTTAAAGTTAGATGATGCACAGGGTAAGTTCTTTTCAACGGAAGAAGCTGCTTTAAATAATAATGATAAATGGAACCCGATTGGATATGTTGGTGGTTGGTCCTTTACGCAAGCTGGTTATGGTCATTACAATCGTACGTTAATGACTGCAAGCACTGACTACCCAGTTTGGAATGGAGTAACGGTAACTCACCAAGATACTACAACTACTCAAGGAACGTTGAATAAAGTGTTCTATTCCGGAAGTTGGGGATCAAATAATGCTAACTCATGGGGGGGAGTCGGTACTTCCCTTGAAATTACTTTCAAAGGAAATGAGATTCGACTGTTCGGTGAAGCGAACCCAAATAATGGAACTGCTGAAATTTATTTGAATGATGAACTAGTGGGTGAGGCTAGTTACTTGAATAACAGCTCGGTAGTTAGGATGGTTTGGTCTGCGAAAAATCTAGAAGAAGCAGAGCACACGCTTAGAGTAGTGCCGAAAGAAGGATTTACCAGTTTCGTGAGGGCCGAAATAGAAACAGATAATGAAGAGCCTACAACATTAGTAAGAAACTTAGGACCTCAGGATATTGTTAAAATACAGGATGATGAATCTCTAGTGGGAGACGATGAAAATACTGTTTATGCCTTTAGAAAAAATAACGTTTGGGGCTCAAATAATTCGAATGCATGGGCAAATTTTGATGATGATCCTTATATTTTGATTAATTTTACAGGTACGGGGATTGATTTCCTTTCTGCAGGAAATGCAAATCAGAAATATAATTTCGAGCTTAATGGGGAAGATGTTGGTGATTTTAGCCGTGGTGCAGATGGTTTAAGATACTCTGTAAGAGACTTGGAAGACAAACCTCATACCTTAAAAGTTTCTTTAGGAGATAATGAGAGATTGGAAACCTTTATGGATTACCGAGGAGTAAATATTTACTATACTCCAACAATGGATAATATCGGTGGAAAGAGTATGATCTTTAAATTTGAAGGCTTGGGCTTTCATTTATTTGGAGCGACACCTGACGCACTACTTGATGTGTATATTGATGGTCAATTAGTGGATAAGGAACACAGAGTCTATTCAAAAGGAGATAGACAAACATCGTATTCTCTTCGAGGTCTAGAAAATAGAGAACATACTGCGAAGGTTGTAGTAAAAGGTGGTACGTTTATTCTTGATGGAATTGATATCATTACTGGAGATTCACATGCAGGTCAAGATCCAGGAGACGGCCAAGATCCGGGAGATGGTGAAGATCCAGGAGACGGTCAAGATCCTGTAACAGGTGTGGAAGAAGTACAAGTAGATGAACCGGCACAAGTAGTTGATGCAGGTACAACTGTTACTATTGCAGGCACAAGTGCAAAGATAACAATGCCAGCAGATCTACCAGCAGGGACAAAGCTGAAAGTTGAAACAAAAGATGTAGAAGAAACAAACTATGATGGTTTACAACTTTCTGGTGAAGTATTTACGTTTACCTTTGAATTCCCAGGAGATTCAACTGTGCCAAATGGTGAATACACATTAGTATTAGGCTATGATGAACAAGCTGATTCTGAGAGTGTAGCAATTTATTATTATGATGTAGAAAAGGATTCATGGGAACTTCGTGGCGGAGATGTTGATGAGACAACCCACACAATTTCGTTAAATGTACCATCTTTCTCAACTTACGGTGTATTCGTTCAAGTTGAAGATCCAGGAGAAGGAGGAGATCCAGGAGACGGTCAAGATCCAGGAGACGGTCAAGGTCCAGGGGAAGGTCAAGATCCAGGGGATGGTCAAGATCCGGGAGACGGTCAAGGTCCAGGAGATGGTCAAGATCCAGGAGATGGTCAAGATCCAGGAGATGGTCAAGATCCGGGAGACGGTCAAGGTCCAGGAGATGGTCAAGATCCAGGAGATGGTCAAGATCCGGGAGACGGTCAAGGTCCAGGAGAAGGTGAAGATCCGGGAGACGGTCAAGGTCCAGGAGATGGTCAAGATCCAGGAGATGGTCAAGATCCGGGAGATGGTCAAGGTCCAGGAGATGGTCAAGATCCGGGAGACGGTCAAGGTCCAGGAGATGGTGAAGATCCAGTAGAAGGAAAAGATCCAGTGGACGGTGGTGACTCGACCTCTGACGATGATGAGTTACCAGAAACAGCTACTAGCATATTTAATTGGTTATTAGTAGGAATGTTATTGTTATTAACAGGAGTTGGGTTGTTCTTTTACCGAAAGCTCCAGAATAAATAATTAGTTATTAAGAAGCACGAGTTCTCGTGCTTCTTTTTCAAAAGAAAGTATAAAATCAAATAGATGTCTAGCACTAGGCGTCATAGCCTAGTGTCAAATAACCTGGCTGATAAAAGCAAAATGTGCTTTTCAATCGACTGGGTTATTTGCATTTAGGTGATAAGAGGGTAGCTGGAGCTTTTCTTAGGATGAACGATACAGAACAAGGGGATGAAATCTAAGGAAATGTATATTTTATGGTTCAGTGAAACAACTTTTTGATTTAATGCTCATCATTTTGAGACCATGTAAAAGTTAGATCCAGATATATCCTCCCAATCGGGAAAGTGCACATATATTTACGCAATCCGCACATAAAAGTTGGGA
>NZ_JBGUAU010000048.1:0-28305 GCF_041820985.1 Evansella sp. AB-rgal1 | reverse complement strand
TGCTTGATTGACAAAATGAGGTAGGAACGGCGAGGAATTGTCAAATAAACGGAAGTTAATAGACAAAATAGTCACTAAAGCGTCTGTTTAGTAAACCAATCTTCGCCGTTTTCTGTGACCCATCTTCAGCAAAAATCAAATCCAAAACTTAAAATGCTTTTAAACAAATAATTTTTTTAAAACTTCAGAAAACACTTCACTCTCTTATACAATTACGTGAGTGAAGGAACTTTTCTCAATTTTGATGTGTACTTTTTATTGGGAACATGTAAATAGAAGATTCATAGTTACATTATGTTAATGATAGATTTGTAATTACTAGTAATCGTGTAACATCGACCTATGTTACTACACGAAAAGAATTGATATAGTAAGTATATGCCTCCGACCACAATAAAATAATAGCTGTGGCGGAGGCTATTTTATTATACAAATATAAAATTAGACAAATTCAACCATGAAAGTGAAAAATTTGAACCATGGTGATTGAAAATACACATTGAAGTTGGTTATAGTACTAACAACTTTTATGTAATGAGCGTAAGCCAGCGAGACCCCGCAGAGCTTTAGCTCGAGGAGGCTTGCAAGCTCCCCACAGGAAAGCGAGCAGGCAGTAGCGAATGGAATACAAACCAACAAGATTGTTAAAACTAGATAGTTTATGCACTCTTAATAACACGTATTTTCAGGGTAGACACAAGATAATTTCAGGCAGAGGAGCGAACATGTTGAAAAGAATATGGAAGGAAATAGTTGAATTAGTGCGTAAGATTCAGTGGCAGAAGATTTGGGATAAAACAAAAACAATAGTAGGTAAAACAGCTAAATTAGTTAGTAATACAGTTTTAAAATGGGAAGGGAAATTAGTACAAAAACTAACACTGTTAATGGCTTGTATATTTTTGGTGAGTGCGATTTCTGGTATTTATATATTTTATTCGAATCAACAAGTAGCTAATAAAAGTGTGGAGTTAGATGCAGCAGCGGATTTGCAGCAACAATACACAACGTTAGTATCCGATGTAAAACAAATTGGAATCATAAAACTACTCTTAGTCAATTCAGGATACGATCAAAATAGAATGGAGGCGCTGGAGCAGGCATTAGTGGAATATGAGAGAAACTTTGAAGAAATTACAAATATCATAGAAGACAATTCGACGTTAGAGCATTTATTTTCTCATTTTGGAGAAGCGTTTCGTACATATGAACAATTATACGATCGTCATTTTGAGGGTGGTTTTTCCCACGACGATCAAGAAAGAATAAGGGCCAGAGTTACTCCTCATGTAATACGTACAGAGGATAGCATTAATCAAGTGGATGATAGAATTCGAGATTATTTACTAGCAGAAAAACAGATGGCACAATCAGAAATGCATCAATCTATAGGTACTTCAACGATTGCTATTATCCTAGTCTGTATTTTCATGGTGTTAATACCATTACTTTTCTTGGGGATTTTCGGAAAAAATATTAGTAGCGGGGTTAAACTTGTGATGGAGCGGATTCGAGCTTATCAAGAAGGTAACCTACTTTTTCACCAAAAAGAAAGTAGACGTGACGAGTTTCATGATATTGACGTGGCTTTAGGGGCGATGGGTAATTCGATGCATGAGCTTTTTGAATCGAATGAAAAGGCAGCGAATAATGTTTCTCATGTGTCTGAAGAGACTTCGAGGGCGTCGAAGGAGCAGTTTCATTCGATGGAAAACTTGCAAGGTACAGTGCTGGAGTTTTCTAAGGAGTTAGATCAGCAGGCTGATTTTACTAGTTCTATTTCGGCGGTTACTCAGGAGGTTTCTGCGAGTTCGGAGCAAATGCAGTCTTCGATTGAATTTATGAAAGTGCAGGTGGAGGATGTAGGTGCTGCTTCGAGCGAAGGTGTGGAACTCTTGAAGGGTTTGCAGACTACGATGAGGCAGTTGAGCGGTAATACGGAAGAAGCTTCTAGCAAGGTTGGGAAGATGGCGGAGCAGTTAAATGAAATCGAGGCGTTTATCAAAGGGATTGATAACATTGCGACGCAAACAAACTTATTAGCTTTGAATGCAACGATTGAGGCTGCAAGAGCTGGTGCTGCTGGGAGAAGTTTTTCTGTTGTAGCGGATGAAATTAGAAAGCTTTCTGCTGAAACGAATCAATTTTCTAATAGTACGAAAGAGATTCTCGCAAGCTTAAGTCAGGACACTTATCGAGTTGTAGAGGCGTTTGAAGTTTTCCGAAAACAAAGTGATGAGTCGTTGGAAAAAACGAATGAAGCATCAAATAACTTTTTACAAATTTCTTCAAGTACGAACCAAGTTGTCAGTGGCTATACGGAGCTTACGGCTGCAGTGAATGAAATTAATCGTGCTATGGAGGATGTAGTGGGATCTGTTTCTCAACTCGTAGATGGGGCTACCTCATTACAAAGGAATAATAATCACTTTAAAGGGATTATGGAGGAGCAGACACAAAGGCAGAAAGAGTTATCTCAGTTAACGAGCACACTAAATGAAACAGCACAGTCGTTAAAGAAGCGTGCGTAGCTTTTTGAGTCGGAAATAGGCGGGTTTTGGCAGTGTTGAAATGTGGCGTTTAAGGTATAACTTTTGGGAGAATTCTTGGAGTTCGAAGTAGCAATTAAAGTCCGGTGCCCATTATGTAGTGGTTAGATGATTTTACTGGTGATTATTATAATGTTCGGACATCGTGGTGATCTTATGGTTAACCAAGTATTGCTTTTAATTGAAGTTCGGCCGTCATGGAGTGCTCATGGTTACCGAACGAACATAAAAAAAGGGTGTTGGGTAATCATGAAGCCCTTATGTTACCCAAACCCCATTTTAGTTAGAAGTTGGCGCGCCACCTAATTCGAAATCTTCACTCCGAAGCAATAGTCATGTGAGCAGACTTCAATCCCTCCGCTGTTGCTATAATCTTTATCTCTCCCGTATCCTGCACTGCCTGAACAATCGCTAATGCCAGTCCATGAAATGCTTTTCTTTTATTTGCTTGAAAGCTCTCGTGACTATCAGGTTTACCGTTGTCAACGCCAATCAGCTTTCCGGCACCTTCAACGGAAAATGTTATTTCATTGTCTGCCGTAGGAACCACAAATCCATTTTGATCCACAATTTCTACGGTGATATGACTCACAGCTCTAGCATAAGCTTGGATGGCTTGTTTATCAGCAGATAGTCTGATTGCATAAGGTTCCTCCGTTGTTTTCACTTCTTTCGTTACGACAACTTTTCCATCACGCATCCCTACCATGCGGATCGTACCAGGTTCATAAGGAACATCCCAGGATAAATGCAAATCAGACGTTGTTGGATGAAGCATTGGTTTATCAAAATGTCCGTATGTTTCCGACATTCCTTGCAACGGAAATTCATAGCATTTTTCCCCAAATGATCGATCATTTACAAACAATTCTACGCTATCACAATTGGTGTAGCATAACACTGGGATTACTCTTCCTTCTTGCCCTTGCCAGTTCCAATGTGGAAAAACATGAAGCATTGGCTGTTTCGTCCATTGGCTTTGGTAAAAATAGAATGAATCCTTTGGAAATCCGCACATATCTAACGGTGCGAAGCTCGCATTTTTATAAGGCCACTTTGACTCCCCTAAATAATCAATACCTGTCCACATGAAATCGCCTGCAACATAGTCATTCATGAAAGTGAATTTCCAGAGCTTTTCCGTACGAATCATATTGGTGAAGTACGTATTTCTAAAGTACTCGTAAGATGTGTTTTCAAAAAAATAGTCGCCACGAATGCTAGGAATGGCAGGGTTCTCACTTCCGATTACCTTCCAATGAGGGTTATCGATTTTATCTTCCGAATAAAATGTTTCCGTGCGACCTCGCCAACGATTTACATAGTTGTAGCCAACTATATCAAGCATCTCTAAAAACTCTGGAGTTGCTTCCTTAGGCTCCGCTTTAATTTGGTCACAAGCCACCGTAACAGGCCGAGTGGGATCTTCCTCGTGACATATATTTACTAGTTTTTTCAAAACAAGATGGCCATTCTCTTCTGTTTGCTCAGGCACTTCATTTCCAACGCTCCACATAATAATGCTTGGGTGATTCCGATCTCGGTGAAGCATGGCTGTTAAGTCCTTTTCGAAGTCCTCCTCAAAGTACTGGTAGTAACCAAATTGTTGCTCTTTCGGCAAAGGTTTTCCACCGCCATCAGGAATGTTTTTATATTTGTAGAGTGTCCACTCATCGAACGCTTCGTTCATTACGAGAAAGCCCATCTTATCACACATATCTAGCAACTCGGGTGATGGAGGATTATGACTCATTCGAATCGCGTTACATCCCATCTCCTTCAAGATATGTAATCGACGCTCCCAAACTCCTTCGGGAACTGCTGCTCCAACACAGCCACCGTCATGGTGCAAGCAAACGCCGTTTATCTTTACATGTTTGTCGTTTAGGAAAAATCCTTTGTTGTGATGGAATTCGATGCTTCTAATTCCTATGGGAGTTTCGATGCAATCCACCACTTTGTTTTCAAGAAGAACTTCTGTTTTCATCGTATAGAGATAGGGGTCTTCTATTGACCATAATCTAGGCTTTGTTACTTCGATATTTTGGAGTTGAACCGTTTCTTCTTCCAGTTCAATACTGTTTTTCGTAGATGCTATCACATTATTTTTCCCATCAAGTAAATAGGATTTCAGAGTTGCAGCAACTGGTTTACCATACTCATTGCGCAATTTCGTTTGTATTTGTACGGTAGCTTGGGAGTTAGAAACTTGCGGTGTTGTAATATAGGTACCTTGGTACGGAATGAGAAGCTTATCCGTACATACGAGCCAAGTGTGACGATAAATTCCAGATCCCGTATACCAGCGTGAACCAGGTTGCTCTGAGTTATCTACCCTTACCGCTAGGACATTCTCTTTTTCGGAAAAAAGATGGTCTGTTATATCATAGGAAAAACTGGTGTAGCCGTTATTGTGCAATCCTAAATAGGCACCGTTTATCCAGACCTCGCTATTGCAATAAACCCCATCAAATTCAATAAATACTTTGCCATCTTTACTAACATCTTCTACATGAAAGCGCTTGCGATACCAGCCGAATCCAGCAGGGAGATATCCACCTGAGCCTCCAGTAGGGTTTTCTTTGTCAAATGGTCCTTCAATACTCCAATCGTGAGGTAGATCGACGTGTTCCCAGTTTGTGTCGTTAAATTCTCTTGACTTTGCGTCAGGATGATCACCACGTGAAAATTTCCAGTCGAAATCGAATATTGTCCTTCTTTGTGTTGGCATGTCTTCACTCCTTATGACTATTTGCCTCCATTTTACACAAGGTGAGTGTTACTAGTAAAACTTTCTTACTCTTCCTTCTATTTTTTCCGACGAAAGCTATCCTTGATAAATATTCAACTGTTCACAGGTGAGAATAAGCATAAAGCAGGCTATTAACTTTTTTGAACAGGAGGGGTATCGTGGAAAAAAATAAACAACACTTTAGAAAGAAAATGCTTCGAATTACGATGGCAATCATCTTTCTTATCTCCATTGTTCCTATTACGAATGCTATCAATGTTTTCGCACAAGAAAATGTTGTCCGAAATGGGGGCTTTGAGAATAATTTAGAGTATTGGGAAACAAACGATAGTGGGGCTATTACTACGCCAAATCACAATCAGAATTGGAAACCCACAGGTGGCGGAGATAAGCTACTCAACTACTGGTTCGCCGATGGATACGTAGCAGATACTTATCAAACAATTTCCGGGATAGAAAATGGAGAATATACATTGTCCGCCATGATTGCCAATAGTGGTGAGTTCAATGAAGTGTATATGTATGGTGTTTCAGGGGCTGAAAATGAGAGACGAGATATTCCAAATGCAGGAAGCTGGACCAAGGTTGAAATGCAAGTCACCGTAGAAGATGGTGAGGTAATAGTCGGGTTTCATGCTGATGGACGAGCAGGTGCATGGTTAGGCGTGGATATTGTCTCTTTAACGATGTCAGGCAACGGTGATGGTGCAACAACGCCAACACTACCAGCACAAGAAGAACAAGAACAAACAGAACAAGGTGAAACGGAAGGAACTCCGGCACAAGAGGAAACTGCAACGCCTGAACGAGAGGACTTCATTTACGGTGTAGATATTTCCACAATCACGAAAGTAGAGGATTATGGCGGAGAGTTTTTTGATAATGGAGTAGAAAAAGATGCCATTGATATTCTTACTAGTTATGGATCAAACTGGGGACGACTTAAAATTTGGGAAGACCCAGAAGATGTTTACCCTAATGGGAAGGCCTACAATGATCTAGACGATACAATTGAAAAAGCAGTTCGTATTAAAGATGCAGATATGAATTTCTTACTTAACTTCCATTACTCTGGCTTCTGGGCGGATCCTGGTAGACAACGTAAGCCTGAATCATGGAACGATTTATCATTTGAGGAACTAGTTCAAGCAGTATATGACCATACTGAAGATACTATTAATGCGTTAGTTGCTGCAGGTGCAACACCAGATATGGTACAGATTGGTAATGAAATTCGTCCAGGAATGCTCTTCCCAGATGGACGTATTAGGGATGGGAATTTCGATAATTTAGCTACATTGATAAATTCAGGTATCGACGCAGTTCGTGATACATTGGGTGACGATGTGGATATTATGATACATCTAGACCAAGGTGGAGATAATGGTGCATATCGATGGTGGTTTGACAATATTGAACGTGCAGGAGTAACAGATTATCAAGTCATTGGTGCGTCTTACTATCCATATTGGCACGGAACTTTAGACGACCTTGAAAATAATTTGAATGATATTAGTACTCGATACGAAAAAGATGTTGTTGTAGTTGAAACAGCATATGCCTTTCGACTAGGTGATTTAGACGGACACTCAAATATCTTCACAGAAGCAGAAGAAGACATTGCTGGATATCCAGCTACGATAGAAGGGCAAGCAAGATTTTTATATGATGTGTTAGAAGTGGTACGAAATGTTCCAAATGATCGTGGACTTGGTTTCTTCTATTGGGAACCAGCATGGTTAGGAGTAGAAGGAGCAGGCTGGAGAGCTGGTGAGGGAAATGCTTGGGAAAACCAAGCGATGTTTGATTTCGAAGGGAATGCCCTTTCTTCACTAAATATTTTCACACCTGGCTACGTTCCTCTAGTTGCGGAACCGAGAGAGCGTGAGGAAGCGGAAGTGGATGAGACGTTACTATCATTAACACTTCATTCTCTTGGAAAGCCAACAGATGCATCAAGTAGTGCTGGTTTTGGTGGCGGAAAAGATAATGCACCTGAAAATGCAGTGGATGGAAATAATCATACATCATGGGGAACTGATCAAGGTATCGGCTCATGGTGGACAGTAGATTTAGAAGAAGAAGTTCCTTTAGAAAGACTGTTGATTCATTTCTGGGATGGCGTTCGAGGATTTGAATTAGCACTATCTGATGATGGGGAAAACTACACTACTCTTCCAGCATATTCAGTAACATCTGCACAAACAGATATTACGTTGCCAGAAGGCACAACGGCAAGATTTATGCGAGTGACGATGACAGAAGCTACAAGCAATTGGGTAGGCTTTATGTCCTTTGACGCATATGGTAACGAAGATATAAGCGAAGTAGAGGACGACCAAGATAGTAACTGGATAGACGATCATGCTGGAGACGATGGTATTCCAGGAACGGAAGACGATAATGTTCCAAATGACACAGGGGAACCTGAAGCGGAAACCCCAGGTACAGAAGGTGGAGCACCAGGAACAACGGATGGAACAGATCCAGGTGCAGATGGACAACCAGGTGCAGGAGATGATGATCAAGGAACAGAGGGTGTTACGCCAGGTACAGAGGAAGATGTGACACCTGGAACTGATGAAGATGATGCGTTATTGGAAGATGGATTTGTCGATGATGAAGGAGAGGACGATGATCGAGACGATGTCTTGCCTAACACAGCTACAAATATTTTTAGCACAATTATGATTGGGTTATTACTCCTTGCCGTAGGGTTAGCGATCTACTGGTTCTACTCACGACGCAAGCGTTTAACGGAAGAATAATGATAGAGGGAGAACCAGAAACAGCATGGACTGTTAGGGTTCTCCCCTTTCTATTTCTTCGTTGAAAAACCATTTTCCGTATAGACGCGACAAATAACTAATAACAATCCTTAGGATAAAACTGTAGTACCATCTCCATTTTACATAGGTAAATAGTTCTGTATACCGTTCCAATAGTAGTTCGACAATCCCTTGCCCAACAACAAAGGAGGATGAGTAAAGAAGTTTGATAAGGTTGTTTTTATGTTCGGGGAATCGTACAGTATAAAGTGTGTTTAAAGCAGGAAAAACGAAGAAAACTAAACCGAAATTTGCTTTTGATGCATGTTTAAAAATTCGTAGTGGATTTTTTATGATACCTTTTTCTACAACAAACAAGATGAATAGCCAAGTTATTGTTTGATTAAAAAAGAATACCATATGTGTTTTTCGTAGTTGTTTGCGTGGATTAAATACAAACAACACTCCTACTGTAAGTACGATAGGTCCATATAAAGTTAGCAACTTTTTTATGTTACTTTGATTAGATATTCGTATCATTCTCATCCTTCTTTCGGCTGGAAGAGATAGGCTCTTCCTTAAAAAACCATCGATAGTATAGTCGGGAAAAATAGAAGAAAATCCACATTGAGACAAAGCTGTATTGCCATTTCCATTTCATGTACCGTATCGTTTTTGTGTTAATTTTTGCAAAAACTTCAAGTCCAGTCAACGTAAAAATGTAAGCACTATAATAAATGGCTTTCCTTATTAGACTAGTTGTTCTAGGATAATAAAGGTTAAAAAGAACACAAGTTGCAGGGAAAATAAAAAATTCAAATGTGAAGCTAGCTTGATTTACTTTTGTAAAAAACAAGCGGCGTGGATAGGTAATTAATTTGTTTTCCACTACAATTAATCCAAAAATCCACGTTAGAAATTGCATGAAAAAGAAAGGAACTATTGCTTGGCGACTGTTTCTTCGAGGTACAAAAGCAAACAGTATACCTGACATAACAATCCATGAACCAATTAATAAAGTTCTATCTTTCGAACGTGCTCTTTTCATCAACAAACGGAACCACCTCAATAAGAACTTTCTTTCAGAGTGAGATTTCTATTTAGCATTTGTAAAAATAGTAAAAATATGAGAGGAGATTTTGTCAAGTTTTGAGAAAGTGCACATAAATTTGCGCGACTCGCACATAAAAGTGGGGAATTCGCACATAAAATCTCCGAACCCGCACATATACCGCGCAAACTCGCACATATTCGCCACCCAAGTATAAAAAACCTCAGCCAACTACACAGAGATTGACAGAATTAGACTATTCACCTTATAATGAAATCGATTTCAAGAGAGAGCTGGAGGAGATATACATGAAGAAAAAGAGTATTACTATTTATGATATTGCAAAAGAAGCCAATGTATCGCCTTCAACAGTCTCTCGTGTATTGACAGGGAGTGCCAAAGTGCGTCCTGATACGTTAAAAAAGGTAACTGAGATTATGGATAAGTATCATTTTCAACCAAATGCGTTAGCACGAAGTCTATTATATAAGCAATCGAAAATGATTGGTTTTGTCATAACAGATATAACTCATTCGTTCTATTCCACCTTAGTTTTAAAAAGTGAGAAGCATGCAGTCCAACAAGGTTATTCATCCTTTCTATGCAATTCTATGAACGACGGGGAAATGGAATCAAAATATCTACAAACACTATTGGAAAAACAAGTGGATGGGATTCTTTTCCTTGGGGGAAGAACCAATGAAACAGATGTGAATCCTTCGTATATTAAGGAAATGGAACAGATTATGAACCGCGTTCCTGTCGTATTAATTAATGGAGATATGCCTGGTTTGGACAGCTATGTGGTCCGCGCAGATGAAGAAGAAGGAGTGCGCAGACTCATAGAATTAATCGTAAATCATGGACATACAAAGATTGGTTTCCTTGGTGGCGTATCGGGGATTACCTCCATGACTGATAAGGTGAAGGTGTATAAAGAAACACTAGCACAACATAAGAAAGAAGTTCGAGATGAATGGATCATTGATTCTGGTTTTACGATAGAATCAGGAGAAGAAGCAGCCCTAAAACTATTGAATGTAAAAGAGAGGCCCTCTGCTGTTGTTTGCGTCAATGACTTTGTGGCAATAGGAGCCATCAATATGTTCTCTAAATTCGGGTTGAGAGTTCCAGACGATATATCTGTCGTTGGATTTGATGATATTCCCATAGCAAAGCATTTCCCGCCAGGAATCACAACCATTTCACAAAATTATGATGAATTAGGTCAAACTGCGGTTGATGTGTTAATTGATCTGATAGAAGGTCGGGAAGCTAAGAAAGAAACGGTCATTCCAACAAAGTTAATGTTACGAAATTCCTGTTGGAAATATCGTGAAAATTGAATGTTGACATATAACCTGAATATACTATACTAGACATATATTGAAAGGGGTTTCATGTATTCTGAGTTACCTCTTCACCTTCTTCTCATGAAATAAATAGTTCAATGAATACACTTCAACAAGGAGGAAAACACAACCTCCTATAAAAAATTTGTGCTTTTATGAAACCCATTTCATAAAATGGTTAATATCTCACCATAGACTGAACATTCTCCAAAACAGTAGCAATAAAATACAGAAAGGATGAGAACAATGAAGCATCATCAATTTGCTCCAACACCACCAATGGGTTGGAATAGCTGGGATTGTTACGGAGCGGCAGTTACGGAAGACGAAGTAAAGGGGAACGCCGATTATATGGCAGAACATCTCAAACAATTTGGCTGGGAATATGTTGTCGTAGATATTCAATGGTCCGAGCCAGGGGCAGTATCTTCTGCTTACAGGAAATTCGTTCCTCTTGAAATGGACGAATATTCCCGATTAATCCCTGCAACAAACCGTTTTCCTTCGGCGAAAAATGGAAAGGGTTTCAAGCCGCTAGCAGATTACGTACATAATCAAGGGTTAAAATTCGGTATTCATATTATGCGGGGAATTCCTCGTCAAGCAGCTCATCAAAATACGAGAATACTAGGAACAGAGTCCACAGCTCGAGAAATTGCACATCCTAACTCTATATGTCCATGGAATACGGATATGTATGGAGTGGATCCAAACGCACAAGGAGCACAGGAATATTATAATTCTCTCTTCCAGCTATATGCAGAATGGGAAGTAGACTTTGTGAAAGTAGATGATATCGCAGACTCCAAACTTTATGGAGGTGCACACATCGAAGAAATAAAGATGATTCGTAAGGCAATTGATCAATGTGGTCGCCCGATGGTACTGAGCTTGTCACCAGGTCCTGCGCCACTAGAGCAAGCAAGTTTGTTTGAAGAGAATGCCAACATGTGGAGAATGACAGATGATTTTTGGGATCATTGGCAAATGTTATACAACATGTTTGAACGTTGCTATAAATGGAGCAAAAATGTAGGCCCAGGCTATTGGCCGGATGCAGATATGCTTCCTTTAGGTCACATTGGTATTCGCTCTGTGGATGGAGGAGGGGGAGACCGCTGGACCCGTTTTACAAAGGATGAGCAGCGAACAATGATGACGTTATGGTGCATGTTCCGTTCCCCACTAATGTTCGGAGGAGAATTACGCGATAACGATGATTGGACGCTATCACTACTAACGAATGAAGAAATTCTTTCTGTTTTGAAAAACAGTGAGGGCGCTCGTCAAGTATATCGAAAAAACGAAGAAGTAGTGTGGACCTCCAACGAAACAGAAGGAAACAGTATTTACGTCGCGCTGTTTAATATTAGTGATGAACAACGAACGTTGAAAGTAACACTTGAAGAATTAGGATTCCCAACATCTTCCCAAGTACAAATAAGAGACTTATGGAAAAAAGAGAGTGTAGGAACAACAGAAACGAGCATTGAAGCAAAATTAGAACCCCATGCCTCTGCATTTTATAGACTAGAAATCGAATGATCAAGAACATTTATTTAACAATAAACTTTTTCAAAATGGAATGAAATAATTATCAACAAAGTTAGTAAAACTAGATAAGTCACCAACAAATAAGGTTACGTATTTTGGAGGGTAGACTTCCATGAAAGTGAACATTTTCACCATGGCGGATGAAAATACATTATTAGATGATTAAGTAACATTAACTTTATATGTAATGAGCGAAAGTCCACGAACTCCAGTGGGAAGTAGAGTAGAGGCGAGACACCGTAGCGACGTAGTCGTGAAGGTGGTTCGGCAACTCCCCACAGGAAAGGAGTGGACTGGAGCGAATGGTATACAAACAACAAAGTTAGTATTCCATATTAGTCCGATACACATATTTTCAGGGTAGTCATTATGAATTCAAATAGACCCACATGTTTTACGCATCATAAACTAAAAACCATATAAGGAAGGAAGATTTATAACATGTCACTACAAAAAGCAAAAATTATCGTGGATAAGGATTTTCGAGTATCAGAAATTGATGAACGTATTTATGGTTCTTTTATTGAGCATTTAGGTCGAGCAGTTTACGGTGGGGTATACGAACCAGATCACCCTGAAGCAGATGAACATGGTTTTCGCAAAGATGTTATTGAATTAGTAAAAGAACTAAATGTACCAATCGTTCGCTACCCAGGTGGAAACATGGTTTCTGCTTATAACTGGGAAGATGGAGTTGGACCAAAGGAAGATCGCCCAAGAAGATTAGAGCTTGCATGGCGTACGATTGAAACGAATGAGGTAGGAACAAATGAATTTGTGGATTGGGCAAAACTAGTAAACTCTCAAGTAATGATGGCTGTCAATTTAGGAACAAGAGGAATTGACGAAGCGAGAAACTTGATTGAATACTGCAACCATCCAGGAGGCACATATTACAGCGATCTTCGGAGAAAGCATGGCTATGAGAAGCCGCATAATATTAAAACATGGTGCTTAGGTAATGAAATGGATGGACCGTGGCAAGTGGGCCATAAAACAGCAGAGGAATATGGAAGACTAGCATTAGAAACGGCTAAGGTGATGAGATTAGTGGATCCAACCATTGAACTTGTAACATGCGGAAGTTCTAGCGCTGAAATGGCAACATTCCCACAATACGATGCTACTGCACTAGAACATACGTATGACGCTGTAGATTATATTTCTCTTCACCAATATTATGGAAACAGAAGCAATGACACAGCAAACTATTTAGCGAAATCCATGGATATGGAAAACTTCATTAAAACAGTTATCTCAACATGTGACTATATCAAAGCGAAAAAACGTAGCAAGAAAACAATAAACTTAAGTTTCGATGAATGGAACGTATGGTATCACTCGAATCAACAAGATCGAAAAATCGAGCCTTGGTCCATTGCTCCACCTCAGTTAGAAGATGTGTACAATTTCGAGGATGCATTACTAGTTGGTTCCATGTTAATGACATTTTTACGAAACTCCGATCGTGTAAAAATTGCGTGTATGGCTCAACTCGTAAACGTTATTGCGCCAATCATGACAGAGAACGGCGGGAAGGCATGGAAACAGACAATCTTCTATCCATACGCACACGTGTCTGCATATGGAAGAGGTGTGGCGCTTCACACAGTATCTTCTTCACCGAAATATGATAGCAAGGACTTCACAGACGTTCCATACATTGACTCTGCTGCAGTGTACAATGAGGAAAAAGAAGAGGTAACGATTTTCGCAGTAAATCGCCACTTAGAGGAAGCTCTAGAGTTAAATGCAGATGTTCGTAGTTTTGAAGGCTATGAAATAGTTGAACACATCGTTTTAGAAAACGATGATCTGAAAGCAGTAAATACAGCAACCGAGCAAAACGTACAACCACATTCGAATGGGGTATCAACACTTCGAGATGGTGTCGTTGAAGCAAAACTATCAAAAGCATCTTGGAATGTAATACGTCTAGGGAAGAGAAAATAAAACAACCAAAAAAGTGACTTCATCCACAAATGTAGTCACTTTTCCCTTCCAAATGGACACTTGTGCCCTTGGGGGGAAAATGAGTGGGAAGCAGTGAATAGAAAATACAACCTCCATTAGAATTCATCATAGAAAAGGCTCCAATTGCAAACGCAAGTCCAAGTAGGCTCAAATTATTACATAAAAGCGAGGGGAATAACATGATAAAACAACGAAAAAAGTTTTCCTATACACCACCAACAAATGGATATCCAGAGTGGAACAACAATCCAGACATTTTTCAGCTAAATAGGTTACCAGCACGTAATACATCCATCTCCTACAACACAGAAGAGGAAGCAAAGAAAGGGGAGCGAATCGAATCAGCGTATTATCACTCCCTCAATGGATCCTGGAAATTCGCATTTGCAGAGAATGCAGACAAACGAATTACCAATTTCCAAGAAACAAACTTCAACAGCTCCGCTTGGGATGAAATCACAGTACCGTCTCATTGGCAGCTGCAAGGGTACGATTACCCTCACTACACAAACCTACGCTATCCGTGGGAAGGAAAAGAGGACATCAAACCACCATATGCACCAACAAAATATAATCCAGTAGGGCAGTACATCCGTACATTTCACGTACCGAAAAACTGGACCCAGCAAGACCAACCAGTCTACATAAGTTTTCAAGGTGTAGAATCTGCGTTTTATATTTGGGTAAACGGAGAATTAGTAGGCTATAGCGAAGATACCTTTACACCAGCTGACTTTGACATCACTCCTTACTTAACAGAAGGAGAAAACAAGCTAGCAGTAGAAGTTTACCGTTGGTGCGATGCTAGTTGGCTCGAGGACCAAGATTTCTGGCGAATGAGTGGCATCTTCCGCGATGTGTATTTGTATTCTACACCGCAAACACATCTAAACGACTTTTTCGTAACAACACAGCTCGATGAAAACTACGAGCACGCTGAGTTAAAGATCAAAGCAAACATAACGAATTATGATAATCACGACATCCAATCAACACTTGAAGCACAGCTCTATGATCAAAATAATGAAGCGGTATATGAACCTATCACTCAACAAATAAACGGAAAAGGATCAGTAACTACAAAAACCGCATCAAAAATAGAAAACCCGAAGAAATGGAGTGCCGAACAGCCCAATCTGTACACCCTTGTGCTGACACTTCGCGATAGCCAAGATAAAATTATCGAAACACAAAGCTGCAAAATAGGCTTCCGAACATTCGAAATCAAAGACGGACTCATGAAAATCAACGGACAAAGAATTGTGTTCAACGGAGTTAATCGTCACGAATTCGCAGCGGAACGAGGACGCGCTGTCACATACGAAGACATGGTTCACGATATCAAACTAATGAAGCAACACAATATCAACGCGGTGCGAACATCTCACTACCCGAACCATCCACTATGGTACGACCTGTGCGATGAGTACGGACTATATGTCATTGACGAAACAAACTTAGAAACACACGGCACTTGGAAATATGGGCAAAAAACTTTAGCAGAAACAGTACCAGGGAGCAGACCAGAATGGACTGAGAACGTGATCGACCGCTGTAACTCGATGCTGCAACGAGACAAAAATCATCCATCGATCATCATGTGGTCTCTTGGAAATGAGTCCTTTGGCGGCGACAATTTCTTAAAAATGTACGACCACATCAAAGCACAAGACGACACACGACTCGTACATTACGAAGGTATTTTCCATTACCGTCCTTCCGAAGCCGCGTCTGACGTAGAAAGTACCATGTACATTCGTCCACATAAAATGGAGGAATACGGGCAAAACGCAACCGCAGAAACAAAGCCATACATCATCTGCGAGTACAGTCATGCCATGGGTAACTCTTGCGGAAATTTATATAAATACACAGATCTGTTTCACAAATACCCAATACTTCAAGGCGGCTTCATTTGGGATTGGAAAGACCAGGCGCTACTAACGAAAACGGAAGATGGTACAGAATTTTTAGCATACGGAGGCGACTTCGGTGAAACACCAAATGACGGAAACTTCTCTGGAAATGGTCTCATATTTGCAAACGGAGACGTGAGTCCAAAGATATTCGAAGTGAAGAAATGCTATCAAAACGTGCACTTCGAGGATGTGGACGCAGCAAACGGAACACTAAAAATCACAAACCGTCATCTCTTTACGAATCTACGAAACTTTGATTGTCACTGGACACTCACGAAAAATGGAGAAGTAGTGGAAACAGGGAATCAAATCTTGGACGTGGAACCGAATACAACAAAAGAAGTTACGTTGAACTATACCATTCCCACTGGTGACTCGGCGGAATATATTGCAACGGTGCAGTTGACATTGAACAAAGATACTAAATGGGCTAAGAGAGGCCACGAAATTGGAACAGAACAATTTATTTTTCCAGCAAAAACACAAGCAAAAGCAGCGGAAGGCACATTGCAAGTCGATCAAGACGACGCAACGCTCACTGTCACAGGGAACGAGTTCACGGTTCAATTCGCACGAGCAACCGGAGAACTCACATCGTACGTTTACCAAGGCGTGGAGCTGCTGACTTCTGGGCCGGCACCGAACTTCTGGCGTCCAATGACGGACAACGACCGAGGCAACAAGTTGCATGAGCGAAGTGCAACTTGGCGTTCTGCGGGGGAAAAACGGGAGATTGTTTCCTTCGAATTCAGTGGAACAGAAAGTAAGTGCGTGTTAAACGTTGTGTATCAGCTCCCGACGCAAACCTCCTCACGTTGCGCTGTGTCCTACACGGTTTCGGCAGATGGTCGGGTGGATGTGGAGCAGGAGCTCGTGCCAAACGGGGAGTTACCGGAAATTCCAGCGGTCGGAATGATGTTTGTTATGGCTGGTGCGTTCGAAAATATGGAGTGGTACGGCCGTGGACCGCATGAAAGTTATTGGGACCGCTTGAAGGGTGCGAAGGTAGGAGTATATAGTGGCAAAGTGAGCGACCAATTCGTTCCTTATTTGCGGCCGCAGGAGTGTGGCAATAAAACGGACGTGCGCTGGGCGACGTTTGTGAATGGAGACGGAATTGGATTGAAGGTAGCGGGCGATCCGGTAGTGGAGTTGAACGCGTTACCGTGGACGCCAGCGGAAATAGAGGAATGTGATCATGGATACAAGCTGCCGGAGAGTGAAAAGGTAGTGGTCCGAGTGAATTTACACCAAATGGGAGTGGGCGGCGACGATAGCTGGGGCGCCATTACCCATCCAGAGTTCACCCTGTATGCTGACAAACCTTATAAGTATACGTATTCTCTGCAGGGAATTTCAAAAGATTGATTTGCTAGAAGAGGCGGGCCGCTGACGCGACCGCCTCTTTTTTTGGTGCAATATTTCATAGTGAGGATGGAGTAGAAACAAGTCGTGAAATTCGAAAGTTTTAGGGGTTCGCACATATAATGTCTGAGTTCGCACATATAATCTGCGATTTCGCACATATATGCTCCGAGTTCGCACATATAATCAGGATTTCGCACATATATTCACGAATTTCGCACATATAATGCAGAATTTCGCACATATATTCTCCGAACCCGCACATAAAAAGGGCAAGCCTATGCATAAAGGAGTGAACCTCAATTAGAAAAGTCCTCCATTTGCCAATACCTTTTTTAGACACATCAAAAAGGATACAATTTATCACACATTGTTCACGAAACTTCACAAGATTTATTGTATACTCCTTCACATTTATGGAAACTTAAGCGAAAGAACTATTATGGGAGGCGATAATCAAATGCGATCGAAAAACATGGAAATTACTGCATCGGAAATGTCTGCCTTATGGGATTCGTACATAAATCAGACACACAATGTTTGTGTTCTGAAGTATTTTGCTTCAAAAGCAGAGGATACTGATCTCCAAAATATTCTGAACACAGCACTTCAGAAAGAAACAGTATTAGTAGACAAAGGCTTGGATTTTTTGAAAAAAGAAGGTGTTCCAATTCCAATTGGATTTACAGATAGAGATGTGAATGAACAAGCTCCACGGTTATTTTCAGATACATTTGCCTTTCTTCATTTGAAACATTTAGCAAGTGCAAAATTAAGTATTACTAGCTTATATTTTGCAAATGCAACGAAAAAAGAGATACGAACTTACTTTAAACAAATGTATGAAGATACTACCGAAGTTTTAGAAGTAGTACGTGACGTAATGCTAGAAAAAGGGATTTATCGAAGACACCCAACAATCGATCCTCAAAAATCAGATGTGATCGAAAATAAAGATTATTTATCAGGAAACTATTTTTTTCAAGAAGATAGATATTTAAATTCCATCGAAATATCCCATGTTGCATCTAATGTTCAGGCCAATACAGTAGGTCAAGCGTTAACGAAAGGGTACTCACAAACTGCTGATTTAAAAGATGTCCGTGAATATATGAAAAAAGCGAATGATTTAGCAGGAAAAGTAATAGTTACTCTTACGGACTATCTCCAAAAGAGTGATTTATCTGCTCCGATGGGCTCGGGAACAGAAGTTTACAATACAACAGAAGCCCCCTTTTCAGACAGACTAATGATGTACCAAATGAGTGTTCTCACTTCTGCTGGCATAACCGATTATGCCACTTCGTTAGCAACAAGCATGAAATCGGATCTGATGAAAACATATTTAGATTTTTTAACAGATACTTCGAAGCTAGCAAACAAAGGTGCAAAGCTTATGATCGAAAATCATTGGCTAGAGCAACCACCCCAGCAGGAGAAGATTGAATAGATAAAAGGCTGTCTTCCAATCATTATTGGAGGACAGTTTAATTTCTTGTAGGAATTAGATTACATATGAACTGCATCCACTGATGAGCTATGTATCGTGCCCCCTTTAATGGTAAAATAGATGTATCTGATCAAAAAAAAGGAGCCTATACTATGCAAGGAGTAACTTTACATAATAGTATTTTTAAGGATTCACAGGAAAAAGGAAAGGAATATTTGTTGTACCTGGATGTTGATCGACTTATGGCACCATGCTACGAAGCTGCTAATGTAACACCCAAAAAACCGCGATACGGTGGCTGGGAATCAACAGGAATTAGTGGTCATTCCATTGGCCACTGGCTTTCAGCAGCCGTTCAAATGTATACGATTACAAAGGATGAAGCACTAAAACAAAAATTAGATTATGCTATTGAGGAACTCGCCCATATTCAAAATTATGACAGCGATGGATATGTTAGTGGCTTTCCAAGGACTTGTTATGATACTACTTTTACTGGACAATTTGATGTGGAACGCTTTAGCCTGGCAGGACAGTGGGTTCCGTGGTACAGTCTTCACAAGATTTTTGCTGGGCTGATTGATGCATATAAGCTACTTGGCCACGAAAAAGCGTTAGAAGTAGTGGTGAAGCTGGCGAATTGGGCAAAAAAAGGAACAGATTTGTTACATGATGATCAATTTCAAAAGATGCTGATATGTGAGCATGGTGGAATGAATGAAGCGATGGCAGATCTTTATACCATTACGGGGAACGAGGATTACCTACACCTTGCTATTCGTTTTTGTCACGAAGAAGTGCTGGAGCCGTTATCAAATGGAGTAGACGAGCTAGAAGGAAAGCATGCGAATACGCAAATACCTAAAGTTGTTGGCGCGGCAAAGCTATACAACATTACAGGGGATGAGAAGTATAAGAGAATGGCAGATTTCTTTTGGAATCAAGTGACAAATACCCGCTCTTATATCATTGGGGGCAATAGTATCAACGAGCACTTTGGACCTCCAAATCAAGAGAAGCTGGGAGTTCAATCTGCGGAAACGTGTAATACATATAATATTCTCAAGCTTACGGAACTGATGTTTGATTGGTCGCAGGATTCAAAGTACATGGATTTCTATGAACGAGCACTATACAACCATATTCTTGCATCGCAAGATCCTGATTCTGGTATGAAAACGTATTTTGTTTCTACGCAACCAGGACATTTCAAGGTGTATTGCTCTCCGGACAATTCGTTCTGGTGCTGCACTGGCACGGGGATGGAGAACCCTGCGCGATACACAAGAGCTATCTATTGTGAAAAACAAGAAGGGTTGTTTGTCAATTTATTTCTTCCTTCAGAAGGAATTCTGGATGGTATGGGTGTGAATATAAGACAAGAAACGAACTTTCCTGCTTCAGAAAAAACAAGACTTATTTTTCAAGAAACAAAGAATGAATCTTTCCAATTACACATTCGTGTTCCTTATTGGATTGC
The DNA here is from genome assembly GCF_041820985.1 of Evansella sp. AB-rgal1. Lineage (NCBI taxonomy): Bacteria > Bacillati > Bacillota > Bacilli > Caryophanales > Bacillaceae > Evansella > Evansella sp. AB-rgal1. Next base: position 8,091 of record NZ_JBGUAU010000048.1, on the reverse strand, counting down.
TGGGGATATATCCATAGAGGTTAATGGTGAGAAAATGAAAGCGTGTGTGGAAAAAGGGTATGCGTCTATTGGCAGAGAGTGGAAAGCTGGAGATGTCGTGGATGTTCACCTTCCTATGAAGTTGCATACGTATACGAAAAAAGATGATCCGAAGAAACTAGGGATTTTATACGGACCTGTTGTCTTAGCTGGAGCGCTAGGCAGAGAGGACTTTCCTGAAAGTGATATTCTCGCAGATCATCTAAAGCTGAATCATCATCCGCTGATTGAGGTACCAACGCTTGTTACAGATAAGGAAAATCTAGATGTTTGGATCAATCGGGTAGATGGGCCGAATTTAGAATTTGAGACGACTGCAATTGGACAACCTGGGAATCAAAAAATAACCTTGCTTCCTTTTTATGAGTTACATCATCAACGCTATACGTTGTACTGGAATGTAATGAACGAAGAGGAATACAAAGGGTTTGTAGACGAGGAACAAGAGGAACTAAGGAGCTTACGTGCAACTACAATTGATGAAGTCCAACCTAATGAACAGCAACCTGAGGTGGAGCACAATATTCAAAAAGAGAATTCCACTGCTGGCTATTCCAACATTGTTCAAAAAGGGTGGCGTGACGCACGAGATGGTGGTTTTTTTAGCTATGATATGAGTGTCGAGCCAGAAAGTGTGATGAGCATAGAAGTTAGCTATTTTGGGGGAGACCATACTATTATTGAAAACGAGACGAAATACGAACGCCAATTTGATATTTTGATAGATGGTACGAAAATCGCGGATCAAAAATTAGATAATAGTGGTGCGCCAGCGAGTACGTTCGAGGTTCGCTACAATGTACCTGAGGAACTGACGAAAGGGAAATCTAAAGTAGAGGTGAAATTTGCGTCGGCTGAAGGGAAGATAGCTGGTGGAGTATATGGAGTACGGATGGTGAGAAGGGGATAGTATATTAGGATCCACCATTCGTATGGAACTAACGGTGGTACTCGAGGTTTAGCTGGGAAAGACACAAGGCACTGATTCACCTTTTAAGTGCCTTGTTTTAATAGGAGAGATGTTTTTCCTTATCTATCCGCGTTTCCGTAAAAATTGGGATCCAGTATGACTACGTCATCATGGTATTCTTCATATTCTTCGTCGTTATCTTCGTCCATATCATATATATCGTCATCAAAATCTTCCTCGTCTGGATCAGAATCTGTGGATATTATTTGGCCATTTGCATGAAATTTAGTTGGTTCATTCTGACTGGAGAAAACTCCCATAAACCATTTGAGCATGTCCTCACCTCATAATTAATTTGTACTTTAAGAATGATTATCTTCACTAAAGAACTAAAGTATGAGAAAAACAAAGGCTAACGTCATAAAGTTCTGGACGGTATTTGCTCAGTTTTTCTTATCCTACTATAATAGATATCCAAAATATAACGGTTTTATGTTTGATTAGTTTAAATTATTTGCTAAGAGTGTGTAAAAAATTCTGGACTAGCATGTTTTGTTTTCTGCTAAGAAGGTATATAAGTTATATAACCTAACGAATAAGGAGGGTTTAAAAATGGATTTGAAAATGATTGCGTATTTTAGAACAGAGAATGATGCAGAATCCGCAGCTGCTAGTTTGCAGAAATTAAATGTGACAGATGTGTTAGTGGATGAAGTACCTTCGGATAATAAGAGAGGCTTGGTTCTTATCCCAGCAGTGAACACGGGAAATACAGCAACTGGTAATCATGGTCCAACAAATCTTGTTGCGCCTGGGTACCTAAAAGATGAAAGTACAGAAGATTCTATGGATACAATGGACCCACACATTACTCATGTTCTCGAATTCCACATCCCAGAAGAGGAAATAGACTCTGCTCTCAAAGAACTTAGACAAGCAGATGCCATGCTAGATAAAACGATGTTGGAAGACTATAAGATTCACTAGTGAATATGATTGTCCCTACCTTTTCCATGAGGGTAGGGATTTTATTGGCTATTTTTAACGAGGGTAGACACCCATGTAAGTGAAGATTTACACCATGGCGGATGAAAATGCGTTATTAGGAGTTTTAGTAACATCAACTATATATGCAATGAGTGTAAGCCAGCGAGACTCCTGTGGGGTGCAGAGCAGAGGCGAGATACCGCAGAGTGGTTGCATGCACTCGAAGGTAGCTCGGCAGCTCCCCTAGGAACGCGAGCAGGCTGAAACGAATGGAATACAAAATAACAAAGTTGTTAAAACTAGATAGTTTAAGTCCGCTTGATAACGAGTATTTTTAGGGTAGACTAATTATATATGTTAAAATCTGCATACAGAGTGTGAAAAAGTAATAAAATTTGATGGATATAGATCCTATAATGACAGTATTTTAGGAAAAAAACCGTGAACGATAAAAAGATGAAAAGACGGAGGAATGGTCCATGGAGAAACTGAAACAAAGGGTACTACAAGCCATGAGTTTAACAGATGACTTTTATAACCATATAAATGAGGATTGTTTACCGTTAAAGATAGCAGACGCACCGTCAAATTCTATTGGAGAACAAGCATATTGTATTATTGGAGCGAGAGAAAGCTATTTAAAAGCTTTAAAAGTTGGCAAATGGGCAGGTTTTGAATGTAGTCTGACTGATAGTTACAATAAAACTTTGATAATTAATAAATTGGAAGAAACTCATACAAATGTAGAGAGATTTTTTCAAGATAGTAGCATAGGGGATATGGACAGTAATTTGGTATTAGACTTGTTAGAGCATGAGGTTCAGCATCATGGACAGTTAATTCGCTATGCTTATGCCAATAACATTGTTTTTCCAAAAAGCTGGAATGTCCGATATACTGTATGATGCCGTCATTCAAAAATAGAAGCTTCCCAACGTAAACGACGTTGCTTGTTAGGTGTTTACGGGTGATAGGTTTGCTAAGGATACCTCTGTCTTCATTTGAAAAGCTTTCATGTAACTGCGATAGGGGAGATACATTGAAACGGGAGGGTAATAGATGTCTAAAAGAAAGTTCTATATAAGTATTTTTCTTGGATTGTTTCTTGGATTTTTTGTTATTCCTATAACAATGAATTTGGTAGGGTTACCTTCAGGAGGACAAATAATACATACCGTTTTAGGTGAGCCAAATACAAGGAATTTGATCTTCTTAAATGTAGGAATGATAATACTATTCATATTTATCTTTTTCTTTTTAATTCGAACTTATAAGAAACACGTAAAACATCCAACAATCAAAGAGTACTTCGACGAAATAGAAAAGAGAGGATAGGAAACCACGATCTTAATGCTATATTACTTTATATGTTCTCTGTGTTGTTCTTGTAAGTTTCCGCAGATCAGAAGGTTTATTTAATCGCTCAGAAATCATGGTAAGGTCGCCTGTAAATCAAAGCCACGACCTTACCATGGTTCCTAAATATACTATCCAACAATCTGATCCATTACCCAATTGGTTCTCGCTGCTGATTTTCCTGTACTCGGACATGCACCATTGTTCTCTAATAAATCACGTACCATCGTCTCTATTAGTGGCTGCTGAATATGCTCTGGTGTAGGGAACACCCATTCTTGAACACCGGTGTCCGTCACCAGTTTTATCGGCTCATGACCAAACGTGGAAAAAATCAGCTTTCCTTTCGAACCAACGATTTCGTTAATGTCCTCATTCTTATAACTAGAAAAATTCCAAATTCCAACACCATGAATGCCAGATTCGAACACATAGGAAGCAGAGATGGTATCTTCCGCATTGTAACAGTTAGATTGATTCGAAGCGAAGCCCTTTGCTTCTTTTATGGGACCTAGAAGAAAGTCGAGAATATCCAATGTGTGGCTCCCTAAATCATGGAACAACCCTCCTCCAGAAATGTTCGGATCTACCCGCCATGGGATTTCTCCACCACTTGTACGAATAGGGGGTTGATATTGAGTAGAGCTGACAAATCTCGGTTCGCCAATTGCCCCGATATCGAGCAATTGTTTAATTTTTACAAAACGAGGAAGTGCTCTTCGGTAATACGCCACAAATAGAGGTGTTTGAGCAATCTCACAAGCACGAATCATCTTCAAACACTGTTCAAAATTCAACGCCATGGGCTTCTCCACATAGACTGGCTTTTTGTATTTTGCTGCTAGGAGTGCATACTCCATATGAGAGGAGGGTGGCGTGGCAACGTACACCGCATCTACATCAGGGTCTGCAACTAACGCCTCTCCATCACTGTACCATTTTAGTACATTGTGTCGTCTTGCGTAATCCTCTGCGAGCTGGGCGTTTCGCCTCATCACTGCAACAAGCTCTGAACTATCTGCTTTTTGAAAACCAGGACCACTTTTCTTTTCCGTCACATCTCCACACCCAATAATTCCCCAACGTATCTTTTGCATGAGATCACCTTTTTTTCATTTATCATAGCATAGTGAATAACAAATGCTACGGATAAAATTGTGTTACTGAGATTATAATGCTTTATATTTTTCCTCATATTCAAATGCTGTTATCACAAGCCACGAAAAAAATAAGGAAACACAAGGCAAAATGATGAGCCAAGAGCTTAGGTGAATGGATGAATTTGGATAATAGATTATGTGAAAAAGTAATTCTATTACCAGGAGTACAGCAAAGGTAACGAGCGGCCCGAAACTAATTTTTCTTGTGAAAAAAACAGTTATAACTCCTAATCCGATTGTGAAAAATGGAATTATCACTAGATACAACAGTAAAGGATCCACCCACCTAACAAATTCCATTTTGCTTCCCTCCCCGAATAATATTATTCTATTCTATTTCAATAAATTGTAAATTTATACCGATTATTTGTGTTGGGATTGTAAAATTTTTATGTGGTTTTGGAATACGACAGTGTTAGGATATGGAAGGTGAGGGGGAGAGCGTAACAGAAACATGTATGTTTGAAAAAAGAATAGAGGCTGGAACATAACGAAAGTGTAGATCTGAAAATACGAACGATAGGTAACAAGAAAAGGATGACAACCTACAATCGGTCATCATCCTTGCAGTAAATCATTTAGGATAGTTCATTAGGCGAGTTAAGACGGTAACTGCCTCCGCTCGAGTCAAATTATCTTTCGTTCCATAAGAACCGTTAGGATAACCTTCAATAAGTCCAAGGTTTGCTACTTTTATAATTGCTTTTCTTGCGGCGTCATATGTTGTATCTACGTCGTTGAAGGTAATGGATTGGTCATGACTAACATCGCCAAGTGAATTGGAAATGATAATAGCCATTTGTTCTCTAGATATTTTATGATCTGGTCTAAACTCTGTTGGAGAGAACCCATTAATCAACTTGTGCAAAAACGCTGTTTGGACGTGTTTTTCTGACCAATGACCTTTTACATCGTGGAAAACAACAGAGTTATTCGTTAAATGATAACCTAATACATCTACAATCATTTTTGCAAACTCAGCTCTTGTTACTGGTACATCAGGTCTGAAAGTATGATCAGGATAACCAGAAACTAGTCCTAAACGTGTTAGTTCGCTTATATTATTCTTTGCCCAATGATTGGATGTGTCCGAAAAAAATAGTTGCTCTTCTTCCGTTTTGTCTATCATCTTTTTTTGGGGCTGTGCTGGAATATGGTAACCTATTAATCCATTACCGAAATGTATGTCAAATCCATCTGGACCTAAATCCTCTACTTTTCCCTCTAATTTATCGCGAATTTCATTATGGTTCATTTGAGGATATTTTTCCAAAAGTAAAGCAAGTAATCCTGTAACATGTGGTGCTGCCTGTGATGTTCCGTCTGCTTTAGCAAATTGTCCGTCCAAATATGTGCTAACAATTTCTACTCCTGGAGCAGCCACTGAAATCTCAGGTCCAACGTTTGAAAAAGTGGATATATTTCTATCTTTATCAATGGCAGAAACTGCAATAACATTCTCATATGCAGCTGGGTAAACAACGGGAGCTTCGTAACCTGAAGTCTCTCTTGTGGAATCGTTGCCTGCAGCTCCTACTATGAGTATTCCTTGTTGATGTGCAATATTAATTATTTTTTCTAGTGTAGGAGAATGATGTGATGTTCCAAAGCTAAGGTTGACGATATCCATATTGTTTCCAATTGCCCATTCTATTCCTTCGACAATATCATCCAGGGTGCCATCACCGTTTTTTCCCATAGCTTTTATGGAAAATAACTCAACATCTGGTGATAGGCCAACAATACCAAAATTATTATGCTTTGCGCTGATGATGCCTGCAACATGTGTTCCATGACCGTGATCATCCGTGAAGGAGGTCGTGTAATTGACCGTCGAAATTCCACCAGCTATCTTCAAATCTTGATGACTAGCAATGCCAGTATCGATAACCGCAACTCGAACACCTTTTCCAGTAATTCCGTCTATGAGAGATTGACCATTAGGATTGACCATTTGATAGTGATAATAGTTTTGCTCTCTTGGAATTGCTGAGAGTGTAGAAAAGTTTGTGGCGTTAATTTGAACCGTGTGATTTTTTTCAATATATAACAGCTTATAGTTAGCCATTATATAGTGAAGATTAGTATATTCCTCCCAAACAACAACAGCAGGTATATACTCAAACGTTTTAATAACCTGTGGAGAGGATTCTATAAACCGTTGTTTTTCTTCTGTTGTCTCGAAAAATAGGAAAATTTCATTCTTTTCCTCTACTATACTACCTTCATAATTTGAAGACGCAGCCGTAAGTAGAGATGTGTTTACAAGAAACAGGGTAAATATTATGAGAATGGAGAGTAGATTCGGAAAAAAATTTGTATGATTAAAGAGTACTCTATGATAATGTCTCATGTAAGAAAAGCCTCCTAAGATGTTCGTATCATTATATATTTAGTTAATACTATATCTATTAATGAATCAATAGATTATGTATACAGAATAATAGATAGATACAAGAGTACTATTGGTCTGATAGGTCTATTTTCATTTGATTTTCCATAATTTATAATAAAAGGTGGCTAGGCTAAAACATGAGAGTAAAGTCGGCTTGAAGTCTTATTACACTTTAAGTATAGACGCCCTAATGAATTCATGGATAAGGAAGTAAGATAGCAAATATAATTTGTGAAACTCACTCCATGCTATTCCATCTTTAACTCTATAAATCACCTACTCTTCCTTCAATGCCCGATACATAAACCACATATAAACTATAGGTAATATAACCACCAGAATCACGACGACCATCACACTATACCCAAGGCCTTCTTTCTCTCCTAATCCGACTTGTATCATACCAGTAATAAGCATCCCAAACAGTAGACTTAAAAATAAGGTCATGTAAGCAAATAATCTTGCAGAAAAGGCTTGAATAATAGGAAGTTGGCTATCAGTTACCTTATCTTTTTTTATAAAAGGTACATTAATATAGTTCAACATTTCTCTCGATGGATCTGGTTTCATAAGTAAAAAATAGTTTAGAGAAAACATGGTCATCAACATGGAGCTATAGAGGATAAATAACCCTACCAACATGGGCTTACCTGAAGTAGAGGTTACCTCACCAGCCAAATTAAAATGGTTAGGTATTTGATCGGGAAGCTGGCCATAAAAATAAATGATATAAATCAATGAGTATACATAAATAGAAAATGTAACGATATCAACAATGGGGGAGTAGTACTGACTTATTTTTTTCCACATCACATTCAGTCCTTTTTTCATTATTCCTTCAATAATAATCTTATCACGGCATTGATTGGACTTCTATCGTAATTAGAAGTCTATTTTTTATGAGGAATGACAGTCAGCTCTCTCATTTAGTTGGTTTTCCCCCTTTGTTGTGGAAAGTGCACATATAATCGTGGAATTCGCACATAAAAGTGGTAGATTCGCACATATATTCTCGGAAATCGCACATATATTGGCTCAACCCGCACATAAATTTCTGTAAAGCTTAAAAAAAAGCAAATTTTGTATTTTTAGGGAGGACGGTACATGGTGAGGGAGCAAGAAAAAGGTATGAACCATGGATCAGGGTAGAAATCATGAAAATCGTATTCCAGGAACAAGGTATAGAGAAGTTCTCCCTTTCTGGTATGGGAAAGTGCACATATAATCGTGGAATTCGCACATAA